>DASVTZ010000138.1 GCA_036387335.1 Longimicrobium sp. | reverse complement strand
GCTCCCCAGACCACCCGCGCCGCCCGCGCCGCCGGTCCCGCCAGCGCCGTAGTTGTTCTGGTCCGCCATGCAAGCCTCCGCTGAATCTGGTATTCCCTGCCGTGGGCCGGGGCGGGGGTGCAACACATGTGCCATGTAGCGTGACGGTGGTGAATGCTGAGCGGGGAACGGTTTAGCGGGTGTCGTCCGGTGCCGCGCGGTGAGTCTTTCTTCAGCAATGTTCCACGTGGAACAGCACTGCACCTGCACGGTACAGAGTGCCTCCACGGCGAGACCTCAAGCGCGCAGCCACGCTCCCTTCTCTCGGTCCCATTTGCAGATGTACGACGTGATCGTAGTCGGTGGTGGGCACGCGGGGGTCGAAGCGGCTTCGGCCGCCGCGCGGGCGGGCGCGCGCACGCTCATGGTAACCGCCAACCTTGAAGCCATCGGCCAGATGAGCTGCAACCCCGCGATTGGCGGTGTTGCAAAGGGGACCGTCGTGCGTGAGGTGGATGCGCTCGGCGGAGTTATGGGGATGGCGACAGACCGCGCCCGCATCCAGTTCCGGATGCTGAACCGCTCCAAGGGCCCGGCGGTGTGGGCGCCGCGCATGCAGTGCGACCGCGGCCTGTACCCGCGTGCCGCCCGCGCGCTCCTGGAGCGCCACGAAGGCCTGGACTTCTTCCAGGGGATGGTTGGCTCGCTCCTCCTGGAAGACGGGCGCGTCGCGGGCGTAAAGACGGAGAATGGCTTCGAGTTCCGCGCGCGCTCCGTCGTCATGACCGCGGGCACATTTCTGCGCGGACGCATCCACGTAGGCCGGGCGGAGGGGGTGCCGGCCGGCCGCGCGGGTGACCCACCCTCCATTCGTCTCGCCGAGCAGATGGAGGCGCTCGGGCTGGAGGTGGCGCGCTTCAAGACGGGAACGCCGCCCCGCATCGACGGGCGCAGCGTCGACTACTCGCGCGTGGAGGAGCAGCCGGGGGAGAGCCCCGATTACCGTCTCTCCGTCTGGGAGCGCGCCCCGCTACTCCCTCAGCTTCCGTGCTGGATCACTTGGACGGGAGCCGAGCTCGCCGACCTGGTGCACGGCCATCTGGGCGAGTCCGCGCTGTACGGCGGCGAGATCTCGGGGCGGGGGCCGCGCTACTGCCCTTCCATCGAAGACAAGATCGTCAAGTTCCCTGACGCGCCGCGCCACCAGATCTTCCTGGAGCCGGAGGGGCTGGACACGTGCGAGATGTACGTCAACGGCCTGTCCACTTCCCTCCCCGCCGACGTGCAGGAGCGGATGCTGCGCAGCATTCCGGGGCTGGAGCAGGTGCGGATGACAAAGGTGGGGTACGCGATCGAGTACGATTACTACCCCCCGCACCAGCTTCACCCCACGCTGGAGTCGAAGGCGCTGGAGGGGCTGTTCCTGGCGGGCCAGGTGAACGGCACCACCGGCTACGAGGAGGCAGCGGGTCAGGGCGTAGTCGCCGGGGCGAACGCCGCGTTCGCGGCACTTGAGCAGGAGCCGCTCATCCTCGAGCGCGATCAGGCTTTCATCGGCGTGCTCGTGGACGATCTGGTGACCAAGGGCACCGACGAGCCGTATCGCCTCTTCACCTCGCGCGCGGAGTTCCGGCTGACGCTTCGCCAGGACAACGCGCTTCAGCGGCTGGGCCCCATCGCCGCCGCGCGCGGGATGCTGAGCGATGCGCAACGCAGGGTGATGGAGGAGCGTCAGGAGCTTGCAGATCACTTGGGCGCCTGGCTCCGCGATACGAACGCCCCTCCCGCCGCCGTGAATCCGCTGCTCGAGTCAGTGGACTCCTCTCCGCTTCGCGAGCCGACTCGACTCTCCGTCCTGATCCGCCGCCCGAACGTCCGAGGTGAGGCGCTCCTGGATGCCGTGGGTGGCGCGCCGGACGCCGAACGCGCCGTACTGCTCGAGACGCTTGCGGCCGTGGAGATGGAGATGAAGTACGACGGTTATCTCGTGAAGGAGCGCGCGCGATCCGCGGCACTGCAGCGCCACGCGGATGTTGCGCTCCCCGCCGACCTCCCGTGGATCGAGCTCCACTCGCTCTCCTTTGAGGCGCGCCAGAAGCTCGATCACATCCGCCCGGCTACGCTGGCGCAGGCATCGCGCATCCCCGGCGTCTCCCCCAGCGATCTTCAGAACCTCGTGATGGAGCTGCGCAAGCGCGGAGATCGAGTGGCGGCGGGGGAGTAGCGCCCGCGGTGTAGGGAGCAACCGTTCGATCCTCTTCCCTGCCCCATCTTCTCTGTGCCCGTAAGTTGTTCCACGTGGAACACTGCTGCGCATGCGTCGTCCCACCCCGCACCGCGACGCGTGCCCCAGTTGGCGGAACACTGGCGGTCGCTAGACTCACCCCCGCGGGGGTCGTATATTTCCGCCACGGCTCACCCCACCCCTCCCGCGCAGCAGCTGAGAAGGACGCTTGTCTCGCATCATCGCCATCGCGAACCAGAAGGGCGGCGTCGGAAAGACGACCACCGCGATCAACCTGGCTGCCTGCCTGGCGGTCGCGGAGAAGAAGACGCTCGTCATCGACACGGATCCGCAGGGGAACGCCACGAGCGGGCTCGGGATCAACAAGGACTCGCTTCGCTATTCCATCTACGACATCCTCTCTGACGATCTACCAGTCGCGGACGCGGTGGTGAAGAACGTCCACTTCCCGTTCCTGGACGTGGTCCCCGCGACCCGCGACCTGGTGGGGGTGGAGGTGGAGCTGGTGAGCCGGCGCGGGCGCGAGGGGGTGCTGCGCAACGCGCTCGCCTCCATCCGCGACAGCTACGAATACATAGTGATCGACTGCCCGCCCTCGCTGGGCCTGCTGACGCTGAACACGATGGCCGCGGCCGACTCGGTGCTGATCCCCATCCAGTGCGAGTTCTACGCGCTCGAGGGGCTGTCGCAGCTCCTGAACACGATCACCCTCGTGCAGGGTAACCTCAACCCGCGCTTGCAGATAGAGGGGGTGCTGATGACGATGTACGACGGGCGGCTGAACCTGTCGCGCCAGGTGGCGGACGAGGCCAAGGAGTACTTCGGCCCCAAGGTGTACCGCACCACCATCCCGCGGAACGTCCGCATCGCCGAGGCACCCTCCTTTGGGAAGCCGATCGTGCTCTACGACGTTCTCTCGGTTGGGGCCAAGAGCTACCTTTCATTGGCCAACGAGGTGATCGCCCGCAATGGGAGCCGTGCTTCCGAGGCGCTGGCGGAGCCGACCGCCGTGGGGGCCCGCTAAGTGTCCGCCGTGAAGAAGGCCCGCCTGGGCAAAGGCCTCAGCGCGCTCCTCGGCGAGTACTCGCAGCCCCAGGGCGAGACCGCGCCCGCGGATGGAATCCGCATGGTCTCGGTGGCCCGCATCGCGCCAAATCCCTTCCAGCCCCGCCGCGAGTTCGCCGAGGCGCAGCTCGCCGAGCTGGAAGCCTCCATCCGCCAGAACGGTCTCCTGCAGGCGCTGGTGGTGCGCCCCGCGCCCGCGGGCGCCCCCGAGGGCGCGGAGTGGGAGCTGGTTGCGGGCGAGCGGCGCTGGCGCGCGGTGCGGCGGCTCGGCTGGGCCGAGGTTCCCGCGATCGTCAAGGAGCCGGACGACCGCGCCATGCTCGTGCTGGCCATCGTCGAAAACGTGCAGCGCGCCGAGCTCTCCCCGCTGGAAGAGGCGGCCGGGTACCAGCAGCTGATCGACGAGTTCGGCTTCACGCAGGCCGAAGTGGCCGAGAGCGTGGGCCGCGAGCGCTCCACCGTCGCCAACCTGCTCCGCCTGCTGCAGCTCCCCGCCTCGGTGCAGCGCATGGTCAACGAGGGCACCCTCTCCATGGGCCACGCCCGCGCGATCCTGGGGCTGGAGGACGAGCGCGCGATGGCGGAGATGGCCCGCGAGGCCGCGGAGGGCTCCCTCTCGGTGCGCGCGGTGGAAGAGCGCGTACGGCAGCGGCGCGAGGGCGGCGAGCGCTCCCCTGCCCCGCCCTCCGCAGCACCCGCCGCGCCACCGGCCGACCCCCACGTCCGCCACCTGGAAACCGAGCTCCAGCGTGCCATGGGCACCGCCGTCCGCATCCGCGTGGGCGCGAGCGGAAAGAGCGGCCGCATCGAGATCCCGTTCTACAACGCGGACGATTTCGACCGGGTGCTGGAGCTGCTTCTAGGAGAGGAAAGTGCGTGAGTGCGTTAGTGCGTGAGTGCGCTAACAAAAACGCACTTACGCACTTACGCACTCACGCACTTCTGTTTTGACCTTGTCCCGAGGCCCCCGCTTGCGCGCCGCCGAAGATCGCCGGATGACCTTCATCGTCGTGCCGCATGGCGGTGGGACGGACCTCACCACGCGCACCTACGAGCTGTCGTACCGTCGGCTGCGGCTCCTCAAGTTCGCGGCGATCGGGTTGGGCGTGGCGCTGCTGCTGATGATCGGGTCGTGGGTCTACCTTGCGGCGCAGGCCACCCGCGCGCAGATGCTGCAGCGAGACGTGCGGCGGCTGCAGGGGGAGGTGGCGGAGGTGGACCAGCTCCGCCGCAGGCTTGTGGAGATGGAGGCGCGCTACGCGCAGATCAGCAGGCTGCTAGGCGGCGGTCGCCGGCGCGAGCCCGCCAAGGCCGCGGCCCCGCCAGCCGTGGAGCGTGACACCGCGGACGCGGACTCGGCGGACCAGGCGCTCCTTCCGCGCGCATGGCCGCTGGCGGCGCGCGGGTTCGTCACGCGCGGGCAGCGTGGGCGCGATGGCGACGAGCGCCACCCGGGGATGGACATCGCGGTGGCGCTCGGCACGCCCATCGTAGCGGCCGGCGACGGCACGGTGACGGAGGCCGGGCGCGACAGCGTGTACGGCCTCTTCGTGCGCATCGCGCACGGCGGCGGGTACGAGTCGCTGTACGGGCACGCCTCCCGCGTGTTGGTCAAGGCACGGCAGCGGGTGCGCTCCCGCCAGCCCATCGCGCTCAGCGGAAGCACGGGAGTCTCCACGGCTCCCCACCTTCATTTCGAGATTCGCAGGAACGGGACGCCGGTCGATCCGGTGTCGCTCGTTCATTTACCGGAGTAGAAGATGGCGTTCGGAAAAGCGAAGAGCACCGGTGACACGTCCGCACCGTCGCGCGGCAACGCGGGCGAGGCGTCGATGTCCATCATCGGCCCGGGGATGCGCATCGTGGGGGACCTGGTCACCGATGGCACGGTGCGCATCGAGGGCGAGATCCGCGGGACGATCCGCGCCACTAAGGCCGTGGTCGTCGGCCGCGAGGGGCTCGTGGAGGGTGACATCTTCACCCAGGACGCGGTGATCGGCGGCCGAATCCGCGGCAGCGTCGTGGCCGAGAGCCGGCTGGAGCTCCAGGCCACCTGCGACATCGAGGGCGTCGTTCACGCCCGCGCCCAGCACCTTCACCTGGAGGAAGGCGCACGCTTCAACGGCCAGGTTCAGATGCTGGACGCCGAAGCCGTCCGCGCACTCCCTGCGGGGTCGGGGGAAAACTCCACGCACGTCGGGATGTTTTCCACAACAGGGTGAACAGTACGCAAGCTTATATGCATGAACTGCTTACGTGTTTTCCACACGAGCGACCCCTGGTTCTCCACTCCCGTTATCCACAGATCGGGGAAAACGCGCGTCTCTTCCCACCGGCATTCCGTGAAGCTCGACGAGCTGGTCCGCTACTTGGACGACTACCTCCGCATCGCAACGACGCCTGACTACCCGGACGCGGTGAACGGGCTGCAGGTGGAGGGCACGCGTCCCATCCGCCGCATCGCCGTGGCGGTGGATGCGGCGCAGGCGACGGTGGACCAGGCGATCGCCGGTGATGCCGATCTCCTCCTGGTGCACCACGGGTTGTTCTGGGATGGGAACCGTCCCCTGACCGGCCGGCGCTATCGGCGGATCAAGCCGCTGTTGGACGCGGGTGTCGCCGTCTACGCCGCGCACCTGCCGCTCGATGCGCACCCGGACGTCGGCAACAACGCCGTCCTGCTGCGGGCGCTCGGTGCGGAGCCGCAGGGCACCTTTGGCGATTACAAGGGGCTGCCGCTCGGCGTGTGGGGCGAGGTGGATCTGCGCCGTGAGGCGCTCTGCGCGCGACTCGACGAGGTCCTCGGCACGCGCGTGAAGATGATCGCCGGCGGCCCCGAGCACGTGCGGCGGGTTGGCGTCGTCACGGGTGGCGCGGGAGGCAAGGTGGCGGATGCGGTGGCCGCGGAGCTCGACGCCTTCATCACCGGCGAGGGGGCGCACCACAACTTCTTCGACGCAGAAGAGGGCGGGATCAACCTCTACCTCGGCGGCCACTACGCCACCGAGGTGTGGGGTGTTCGCGCACTCGCGGAGCACCTGGAGCTCAAGTTCGGCATCGAATGGTTCTTCATCGACCATCCGACGGGCTTGTAGATCGATACAGACGGCTCACGCGGAGACGCAGAGGCGCGGAGAGAGAACAGCGGATTGTTGCGAGACCAACTATTGGGGTGGGAAGATATCGCGGAGGTACTGGGCAAGGGGTTCTGTGTCCAGTTCATCTGCGCGGAACGCGATGTAGCCATCAGGACGGATCAGGTAATAGCCTGATTCCGTGATCCCGTAGCGCCGGTGCGCCTCGCCCGACTCGTCGAGCCACGCATCCGCGACCCCGCGGCTGCGGGTGATGTGGTGCGCCTGCACGTCGCCCAGGTGCTCGGCGGCGAGGGTGCGGAGCGCATCCGCGGAGTCGCCGCCGAAGACGAGGAGGTGGTGCGCGGCGCCGGTGCAGAGCGAGAACAGGGTGGTTTCAGTGTCGTCGCGGCGCACCGGGGCATCCGGAGCGCGGTTCCCCGCCCGGGGTCCGCCCCGGAAGCGTGGGCGTGCCTCGTCAACCACAGGGCTGGAGGGATACGCGATCTCCAGCTGCGAGATGAAGCGGAAGCCGCGTACCGCGAGCCTCGGCTGGCCAAGCGCGATCCGGCCGATGCGCGGCAGGAGGAAGCCGGCGATGGCCAGGCTCACAGGACCCCGCGCCGCGGTGCCTGCGAACAGGCGGTCGGTGGTGCGCAGCAGGCGCCGTCCGACGGGGAGCCGCTCGGCTTCGTAGCTGTCCAGGAAGCCTTCCGGCGCGTGCCCGCGAAGCACGAGCGCCAGCTTCCACGCCAGATTGGCCGCGTCCTGGAGCCCCGTGTTCATCCCCTGCCCTCCCGCGGGGCTGTGGATGTGCGCCGCATCGCCCGCCACGAACGCCCGGCCCGCACGATAATGGTTCGCCGCGCGGTGATGAAGGCGAAAGCGCGCGAGCCAGTGAGGATCGCGGAGCTCCATCGGAATCGGTGACGTCTCGCGAACGATCTCCCGCATCTCGTCGAGCGAGGGATCGCCGGCGTCTTCGGGCGCAGACTCGGGGCGCGTCGCGATCAGCCGGTAAAACCCCGGCTCCGCGAAGGGGAAGACGGCCAGGAGCCCCGCGCGCGAGACGAAGATGTACAGCGAATCGTCGTCGTTCTCCCAATCCACGGTCAGGTCCGCGAGCACGAAGTCCTGCGGATACGCCCCGCCCTCGAAAGTTAGACCCGCGCCCTTACGCACCACGCTGTGCGCTCCGTCGCATCCCACGATGTAGCGGGCGCGGATCTCTTCCTCGCGCCCATCCTCGTGCCGCACGCGCGCGCGCACCACGTCCGCGTCCTGCTCGAAGCCGAGCAGCTCCAGCGGCCGCTCCACCCGTGTTCCCAGGGCCGCCAGCCGCTTCTCCAACACGCGCTCCGTGTCGACCTGCGACACCAGCAGGGTGAACGGGAAGGGCGTATCGGTGACCTTTGCGACCTCGCCGAACGCGAAGTCGACCGCGGGGCGACCGTTGATGAAGACCTTGGCGGCCATCGTCCGCCGCCCCGCCGCGATCAGCTCGTCCGCAATCCCCAGCTTCTGAAGCAGCTCGAGCGACCGGGCGTGCACCACCAGCGCGCGCGAGCGGTCGGAGCGCACCGGCGTGCGGTCGACCACGCGGCACGTGATCCCGCGCGAGACCAGCCCCAGCGCCAGCATCAGCCCCGTGGGGCCGCCGCCGGCCACCAGCACCTCCGTGTCGTGCGGTGACGTGTTCATGTGGCGTGATTCAGCGAAGGTGGGATTGTGGGGGCTTCGCCATCCGACAGCCGGGGGTCACTCCGTGGGGCCCGCGATCTCCACCTTGAGGCCAAAGGTGCCCTCGAAGAGCCCGCCTTTGCGGCGCAGCGCCCAGCGCTCCAGGAGGAGGTCGCCCGTGCCCTCCAGCTCCAGAGTGCAGCGATCCTTTGCCACACGCGCGCGCACGCTGGAAACGGCCTGGATGTGCTCGCGGTCGAGCGCATCGGCCACGCGCAGCAGCGAGGCGAGCTTGATCACGCGCGCACGGTCCTCTTCGGGAAGCCGGGTGAAGTGGTCGTGGTGCTCGGCCGGGACGCCCTTGCGGTGGTAGCGCGCCAGGTTGGCGATGATGTCGATCTCGCGCTGCGAGAACTCCGGGATCTCGCTCTGGGAGACCAGGTAGAACGAGTGCTTGTGGTGCTTCTTGTAGCCCACGTACACGCCGATGTCGTGCAGCACCGCCGCGGCCAGCAGGATGCGCCGGTCGGTGGGCTCCAGCTTGTGCACCTTGCGCAGCTGGTCGAAGAGGGAGCCGGCGAGCCGCGCCACGTGCTGCGCGTGTGTCTCGTCGAACATGTAGCGCCGCCCCAGCGACACCGCCCCCGCCACCGCGTGCCTGTCCTTGCGGTCCTCGTGCTCCTGGTGCGTCACGAGGTCGTCCACCAGGTCCACCAGCACGCCGTCCTTGAGCCCCACCGCCGGCACGAACACCTCCTCCGCGCCGGACACGGAGATGACGCGCTCGTAGACCATGGAGGCGGGGAGGATGACGTCCGCGCGGTCCTCGCGCAGCCCCAGCTCGTCCACGCGCTGGCGGTACGAGAGGCGCGAGAGCATCTCGATGAGCCCGCGCAGCTCGGTGAGCGACAGGCGCGTCAACTTCCCACGCGCCGCCTTGCCGCCCGCAAGCCGCGCCAGCGCCTCGATGTTGCCGCCGGTGGCGATCACCCCACGCGGGTTCCACTGCTGCGCGATGACCGGGATCTGCAGCGTGGCCGCGTACTCGCGCAGCAGCCGCTGGAAGCGCCCGGGCTCCTCGCCGGAGACGGAGAGCTCTTCCAGGAGGCGCACGGAGCCCATCACATGGCTCTCGCTCCACAGGATGCCGCCGGCGTCCACCAGCGACACCTCCACGCTCCCGCCGCCCAGGTCCACCAGGATCCACTTGTGGCTCTCGAGGGGAACGCTGGCGCGGATCGCCTCGTAGACCAGCCGCGCCTCCTCGGACCCGGTGATGACCTCCAGCTCCAGCCCCGCCTCGTCGCGGATGCGCTGCACCAGCTCGCCGCCGTTGCGCGACTCGCGCATGGCGCTGGTGGCCACGGCACGGTAGTGGTCGATCCCCAGCGCCTCCATCTGCCGCCGGAAGCCCTTCATCGCCTCCACGGCCGCGTCCATCGCCTCGCGCGGCAGCTTGCCTGTGAGGAAGACGTCGTGCCCCAGCCGCACGGGCATGCGCTGCTCTGCCAGCGTCTCGTACTCCGTGGCGCCGCGGAACTCCGCGGCGATGAAGCGCATGGCGTTGGAGCCCACGTCCACCGCCGCCACCCGCAGCGGAAAGGCGGGGAGCGACTTCGGGTTCTTCTTGGGTGCGGAAAGCTGCGGCATTACCCGGCGCGCGAGAGACGGTCTCTGCCGGCCCCGAGCGGGCTCCGGCGGCCCGCATCTGTGCGCAGGGATCGGGCCGGGGGAACGTCCCCGTCGTCGTTCCTTATGCTCTACCCCGCTGCCGACGCACCCGAGCTGCGCCCTACCGGCCGTTCGCCGCCGGCGTCACCGGGTGCTGCTCGACCCATGCGAAGACGAGGCTCGTCAGGTCGCGGAAGTTCAGCCTTGCGGTATCCAGGTGCACCTCGCGGCACAACTCCGGTAGATCGTTGTGGAACCAGCGGTAACGCTCCGCGATCTTATCTCCGCCGGAAGGATTACCCCTGGCTCGCGATGCGTCGAGAGAAAATCGCGCACCTCCCGAATCGCTTCGTCCGTCATGCCACCGTGCGCGCGGATGTCCTGCCCCGCAATATCGGAGATGAACTTCTGGTACCGATAGCGGTCGGTGTCCAGGATGATCGCGACCTTATTCTGGTCATCCGGAGAGCCAAACGCCTTCGCGCCCAGGAAGATGCCAAGCTCCAGGGGCATGTTGAACCGTGGCAGCCGCGTACCGCGGTCGAGCTGGGTCCGAGAGATGTCGTGCACCGCCAGGCGAGACTCGCGGATGATGCCGGTGATCTTCTCGATTCTGACCTGACTGCTGTCGTCCACCTTCAGCGAACAGCGTGGATGATATCCGCAATCGGCGGTGGCGAAGGCGATCGCCTCGAACAGAGGGCGGTACGCAGGATCGAAAGGGCAGTTGATGAACACGTTTCGATCGTACCGGCGAGCGATCATGGATCGTCGCCACCCGTGGGCTCGCCATCCAAAACGGACTTGTTCGAGCCTCGGGTGCGGGTGCCTTTTGCTTTCTCCCGCGCCTCCCTTGCCGCTTTCACCTTCTTTACGGCCGCCATCGCTTCCTCCATCGTGAAGCTGTCCGGCGGCCACATTGGTGGGATGAGCTCGCGCATCCTCTCTTCCTTCATATCAGCCTCCCTGTTGGCGTTTGTTTTCGAAGCTATACGTGCTTTTCAGGGGCTGCAAGCTTCGAGTCCAAACCGGTCCAGGCGGTGGCCGATCGGTGGCGTTTCGGTGTGAAATCCGCCCGCCGGCCGGTCACGCTTCAGCCGCCACTGACTCCATGGGGTGCCTCTTCAACCAGGTGAAGATCAGGCTCGATAGGTCGCGGAAGTTCAGTCTGTTCAGATCCAGGTGGAGCTTGCGGCAGGTCGTGGGAAGGTCGGCTACGAACTGGCGGTACCTATCTACGATCTTGTCCCCGCCCGGCAGGAACACCCCGGCCTCACGGTAGGTGGAGAGAAAGTCGCGTACCTCACGGATCGCTTCATCGATTCTGCCGCCGTGGGCACGGATGTCCTGTCCGGCGATGTCGGAGATGAACTTCTGGTAGCGAAACCGATCCGTGTCCAGGATGATCGCTACCTTCCGCTTGTGATCTCCGGATCCAAAGGACTTCGCACCAAGGAAGATGCCGAGCTCGAGCGGCATGTTGAACCGCGGGAGCCGCGTGCCGCGATCGAGCTGTGTTCTCGAAATGTCGTGCACAGACAGGCGCGACTCGCTGATGATCCCCGTGATCTTTTCGATACGCACCTGGCTGCTATCGTTGACCTCGAGGGCTGAGCGCGGATGATACCCGCAGTCTGCCGTAGCAAAAGCGATGGCCTCGAACAGAGGCCGGTACAAGGAGTCGAAAGGGCAGTTGATGAACACGTTGCGATCGTAGCCACGAGCGATCATGGACCCTCGCCCCGAGTGGGTACGACCTTCTTCGATGCCGCACGCGGGCGCTTGCGCGGTGCATTGCGCCGAGCCTCGTTCTCCGCGTCAACCTCGTCCCAAGCCTTCAGCGCTTCCTCTATCGTGAAGCTGTCTGGCGGCCACATCGGTGGGATGAGCTCGCGTATCTTCATATCCTTCATCTCGGCCTCCTCGTTGGCGTTCATTTCGAAGCTATACGTGCTTTTTGGGGGCTGCAAGCTTCAGTCGTAAACCGGTTCGGGCGGTGGCCGATCAGTGGCGAATTTCAGTTCCTACGGAGCTCCATTCGCGGAAAGCGCAGGCGTTATGGAGCAGCGAACGTGGTAGGCAGAGGAGAGAGAGTTCGAGCCCTTTAGTGGACGGTGTCGGCTGCCTTGAGCGGGTGCCTCTCAAGCCAGTTGAAGATCAGACCCATGAGGTCGCGGAAAGTCAGCCTGGCGGAGTCCAGGTGAAGCTTGCGGCAGGTCAGTGGAATGCTGCCGGCGAACCGGCGGCGGCGTTCCACGAACTTTTCGCCGCCAGGCAGGAACACCCCGGCTTCGCGGTGGGTCGAGAGGAAGTCGCGCACTTCGTGAACAACGTGATCGACACGGCCACTATGTGCACGGATGTCCTGCCCCGCGATATCGGAGATGAACTTCTGATAGCGGTAGCGGTCGGTGTCCAGGATGACCGCCACCTTCCGCTTTTGATCGCCTGACCCAAACGACTTCGCGCCCAGAAAGATGCCCAACTCGAGAGGCATGTTGAAGCGCGGGAGGCGAGTGCCGCGGTCAAGCTGAGTGCGGGAGATGTCGTGCACTGCCAGGCGGGATTCGCTGATGATCCCGGTGATCTTCTCGATTCGGACCTGGCTGCTGTCGTCTACCTCCAGGGCTGATCGCGGGTGGTACCCACAGTCCGCGGTGGTAAAAGCAATGGCCTCGAACAGAGGCCGGTACTCGGGATCGAACGGGCAGTTGATGAACACGTTCCGGTCGTAGCTGCGAGCGATCATGGATCCTCGCCGCCGTCCTGCGGCGCCTGCTTCGATGCCGCACGCGAGCGCTTGCGCTTCGCCGCGCGGCGCGCCTCATCCTCCGCCTCAACCTCTCGTAGCGCCTGTCTCGCTTCGTCCAGGGTGAAGTTGTCCGGCGGCCACATCGGCGGGATGAACTCCCGGATCTTCGTCTCCTTCATCTCGGCCTCCTCGGATTGGCGTTCGTTTCGAAGCTATACGTGCTTTTTGGGGGCTGCAAGCTTAAAGCGTAAACCGGTCCGGGCGGTGGCCGATCGGTGACGATTTCGGTCCCGGCGGAGCTCCCCATTCACAGAAGGTGTCACCGTTAATGGACCAGCGGACGTGGCGGACGGAGGGGGTGGCGCCGCCCGCCCGGCGTGTACGACCTTCCGTGCCCCAGACGTCAGGTCAGGAGTTGGAGCGGTGCCCCAGCGCGTCGGTCGACCGAACGACCGCCTTCCGCGTCGCCGCCGCTATCGGCTACGCGCGTTCCTGTAGCACCAGCGACACAGTACATAGGGGGTTGAAGAGATTGTGGAGC
This sequence comes from Longimicrobium sp., assembly GCA_036387335.1. NCBI lineage: Bacteria > Pseudomonadati > Gemmatimonadota > Longimicrobiia > Longimicrobiales > Longimicrobiaceae > Longimicrobium > Longimicrobium sp. Next base: position 21,928 of record DASVTZ010000138.1, on the reverse strand, counting down.
GGACTTATTTTGCGACAGGGTTACCAAATGTTTACGCTCTCGCCGAAGTTGTGCCGAAGCAGCGTAACCTACGATACCTGCGGCTACACATCTTACCTCACACCGCTCCGATGCAAGTGATCCCGACCATCGCTCACCAGCTACACCTGCGCAGTACAAGCCATTCCCGGATGAGGCTCGCCGCGGCCGGCGCCATGCTCGTGGCTACGGCAGCCTGCTCAGGCGACCGGGCGCCCACGTCGTCCCGGCTCACCGTACCCGAGGGCACCTCGCGATACATCGCCGTCGACCAGGAGATCGACCAGAGCGATTCATACGTGATCGCCGACGCATCGGTCGAGACGAGCACCACGCTGACCTATGACCAGGCTGTCCCGCACCCCGAGACGGGGGAGATGGTCACCAGCATCACCACCAACACTCCCGCGGAGCAGGTGGGGGTGCATACGGGCTACGATTCGTACGGCCGCACCCGTACCTCCACCTATTTCGGCGCCGATCCAGACCCGGCGGCGGACCCGGGCGAGCAGACGGCCACCGTCCGCACCATCAACGACGATCAGTACACCTGGAACATGCACGGGCAGATGGTGGGGATGGAGGCGGATGATCCGCACATCACCGACGTCACCGGCACCCTGGTGGATGCACCGGTAACCGAGGGGTTGGTCACGGGGGATCCGCGCTCCGTAGACATCGTCGCGTTCTTCTCGATCAGCCCGGCGGTGGGGGGAGGCAGGGTTCCGGCAGCTGCCCGCCAGCAGGTGGAGCAGCTTGGCCCGAACCGAGTGCGCGTCAGTATCGCGGGGGTGGACGTCAGCCTTCGCGCGGGCGAAAACAGGAACGGCGCCGCGGTCGGGCGCGGGACCGGCCGTGGGAAGATCGCGCGTACCTTCCGGAGGGACAGGGACGCCTGGGTCCTGGAGGAGCTCCGCATCGAGGGTGAGGAAGCGACGGAAGGCCGCGGACGCGCCGTGCACACGCAGACGATGCGCTTCAAGAACGTCCGCTGGAACCGCAATCCGGCCAAGGACGCGGCGCGCAGCCGGCGGCGCGCCGAGCGGGCCCGCAACGGCACCACCGCGCCCGCTCCCAGCCGCAGCCCGTCCGCTGTCGTTTCGCCCGTCGACTGCCCGCCTGATAACTACACCACGGATCCGGATTGCGACATGGGCGGTGGCGGTGGCGGTGGAGGTGGGGATACCGGGTCGACTGTCTACACCGGCTCCGTGGGGTCCAGCAGCGCGGAGGGGGACGCGGCGATGGAGTGGCGGCTGCCATATCAGGGGGCGTCCACCGGTACTCGGATCGTGGTACAGCACGGGTTTGCGGACAATGGCGACTCCTACCGCCAAGGCCGTGTGGGGGACGCGCTCAGAAGTTTCTACTACGACCAGCTGATTTTCCCAACTACCAGCTGGAGCCAGACGTACGAGGCGCAGGCGCAGCAGCTGCGCGCAAGCGTGGAGGGGTTCCGCAACGGTGACGGCGGCAAGTACGTGTTCGTCGGCTATAGCAACGGCGGGATTTTGTCGCGTCAGGTGGGGCAGTCGAACCCAGACCTGATGAGAGGCGTGATTTCGGTCAGCACTCCGCACCGGGGTGTCCCGGTGATGCGGCTGGGCCGCCCCGCGCTCAACACGATGATGACTTTCGCCGCGGTGGGTCTGCTCGCCTCGTGCCAGGTGCGCAACCACTCAGGCTGCAACACTCAGCAGGCGCTGGCAACGCTGAGCGGGAGATACGGGATCGATGCCATGTGGCCGGTTGCACACCAGATGGTTCCCGGCAGCGCTTACCTGCAGACGCTGAACAGCGCGAGTGAAGGATGGCGCAAGATCTCCATGGAGCAGCATACGAGCCAGCGCTGGGCATTCTGGCGCGTGTACAAGGACCTGAACTGCTATGGTCCTGAAGCGCCCTGCGGCGGGCGCGACGCGGTGCGCAAGCTGGACAAGACATACAAGAACCTGATCGCGCAAACTGTGGTCACCGGTATCCTGGGCTTCGTCATCCAGGGTTTGCACACCTACACGGTGATCTACGGAATGGCGGTGGCGGGGCTCAACGCGATGGATTGGATCTGGGACGCCGTCACTTCGCCGGGCGACGGGAGCGACGGAGTGGTGCCGAATCGCTCGCAGGAATACCCCGGCGCGAACCGCCGCGAAATCATCACGAACGCCGACTCGCACGACGCGGCCAAGAAGAGCGTCGACAAGGCAATCTCGCGGCTCAAGCAGGTACTCAGAGACGAAAGGTGGGCCGGCTCATGACGCAGACCACTTCTGATGGCCAGGTGCCGGCCGTTTCCTGGATGCGCTCGGTGGCGGTGTTTGGAATCCTGATGCTGCTGGGCGCATCCGGGTGCCGCGACATCCTGGGCGGCGGGAGCTCGAGCAAGCAGTGGATCGAGTGGAAGGTCGCCGCGGGGCGCTCGGGGCTGCACACCTCGTTCGGGGCTCCCGTAGCCGACGACCAGCGCGTATATCTGGGAGCCGACACCGGATTCGTGGCCTTCGACCGCGTAACGGGCGCGCTCCTTTGGCGGTCGCCAATCGAGAAGTGGGGTGGCTATCGGAATATCATCAGCAGGAACGGCGCACTCCTGTTCGCAACCGACCAACTTGGACCAGCCTACTCCCTGGATGCCGCAACCGGAACGGTACGCTGGATACGTCACGATCTGGCGGGCCGGGGCGTCGATTTTCCCCGGTCGGCGGCGGACGATCTCGCCTGGTACGTGGCCACTCGCAGCCTGGACGTAATGGCGCTGGACCCGGAGACCGGCAGAACGATCTGGCAAATGCGCCTTGCGGCGGATTGGCAGGAAGATTCCGGGATGCGGGGCCTCTCCGTCTCGGGCGACACGGTCTATGCCGCGGCGGAACGCTGCCTGAACGACAACTGCTTTGAGGTCACGGGCGTGATCGTGGCACTGGACCGCCGTACGGGCGCCGAACTCTGGCGCTGGCAGGCTGCGGGGAAGCAGAACAACATCGTCAAAAGCCCCGTGGTCGCCGGGCGCCTCCTGCTGGGCGGCGACCGCATCGACAACACCTTCTTCGCGGTCGACCGCTTCACGGGCGAGGAGGTGTGGCGCGTGAAGGGGGAGCGCGGGTTCGTGGGACCGTACAGCCCGCCCGTGGTGGCCGATGGCGTGGCGTACTCGGGGATGGGTGACACCCGCGTGTACGCCGCGGAGCTGGAGACGGGCCGGGTCCTGTGGAGCACTCCCACGGGCTCCAGCATCATCGACGTCGCGCTTTGCGGTGCCTACGTGCTCGTGCACAACCAAGCGCTCCTGGTGATCGACCGCCAAACGGGGCGCCGGGTCGCTACGCCGGTTCCCGGGGACGACGAGTTCACCATCACGGACATCACGGTGTACGGCAACCACGCCTACATCGCTGGAAACCGGTACCTGTACTCCATCCGCTGTGACTGAGGACGGTCCCCGGCAGATCTTCACAATGCGCCTCCCGGAGGGACTGGCCGCAATGCGCAGGATCTGGGATGAGTTTTGTGCCCCGCTGGCGCGGAGCCTTGCCGCGGCCGCCTGCGGTCTGCTTCTCGGCGCATCGGGGTGTCGGGACCTGCTGGGGGGAAGTGGAAGCGGCGGGTCGCGGGACTGGATCGAGTGGAAGGCTCCCGCGGGCCGGCTGGAGCGCTTCGCCTGGTTCGGGACCCCGGCCGCCGACGAGAGGCGCGTGTACATGGAGGCGGATTCCGGCGCGGTCGCGTTCGACCGCGCCACCGGCCAGCTGGCGTGGCTGTCACCGCTCAAGCGCTGGGGTGGCTCGCGCAACACGCTGCTGCGCGGCGGTGCGGTCTTCGCCGCGGCGGGAGGGGAGGCGCCGATCTACTCGCTCGACGCCGCCTCGGGCGCGGTTCGCTGGGAACGGTACGACCTTACGGCCTCCGACCCCTCGTTCGCCCGCTCGGCGATCGACGACCTCTCGTGGTACGTGGGTACGCGCGACCTGCGGGTGCTCGCGCTGGACCCGGCGACGGGCGCGACGCGCTGGGAAGCACGCCTCGCCACCGACTGGCTGAGCCAGTCGGTGGTGCGGGGCCTCTCCGTCTCGGGCGACACGGTTTACGCCGCGGCGGAGCGGTGCCTCAACCAGAACTGCTTCGAGGTCGCCGCAGTCATCGTGGCGCTGGACCGCCGCGGCGGCGGCGAGCTCTGGCGCTGGCAGAGCGCCGGCAAGCACAGCAACATAATGCAGAGCGCGGTGGTGTCGGGGCGCTTCCTGCTGGGCTCCGACCGCATCGACAATACCTTCTTCGCCGTGGACCGCTTCACCGGCAAGGAAGTGTGGCGCGCGCAGGGCGAACGCGGATTTGCGGGGCCGTACGGACCGCCGGTGGTCGCGGACGGAGTGGTGTACGCCGGAATGGGTGACACCCGCGTGTATGCCGCCGACGTGGAATCCGGGCGTGTGCTGTGGAGCGCCCGCACCGGCTCGAGCATCCTGTACGTAGCCGTCTGCGGCGACTACGTGCTGGCGCACAATCAGGCGCTGGAGGCCATCGACCGCAGGACCGGCAAGCACGCGGGCAAGCCTGTCTCCGGCATCGGCAACGAGCTCACCGTATCCAACATCCAGGTGTACGGAAACCGGGCCTACATCGCGGGGACACAATATCTGTACGCCATCCGCTGCGATTGAGGAACCCCCGGACAGTGACGGGGTGGACCGTTCCTTTGCACGCGGGCCGCGGCGCACGTCGAGGCACGGGCAGCCACGCGGGGCTGGCCCTACGGGTTCTGGTGTGGAACGCGGGAGTCGGCGTAGGGGAAAGGGTGGGCAGACACGCAGGTCTGCCCCTACGATTTCGGTGTGCGTACCCGCGTGCCGTGCGGCCGGCGGGCCGGGTATCGTGTGGCGCGGGGGGATCTCGGCCGCGAGTCCGCGAAGGCGGACTTTGTGCTGTTGTTGCTGCGAGTTCACTCGCCGGTCCACCACCCCCGTCACCAGCGCGTGTCGCGGTCCAGCAGGTCGGCGGCGGCGGAGGGGGTGAGGGGGCGGGCGAAGAGGAAGCCCTGCGCGTAGTCGCAGCGCTGGGCGCGCAGGGCGGCGAGCTGGGCGGGCGTCTCCACACCCTCCGCCACCACGCGCACTCCCAGGTTGTGCGCCAGCGCGATGATGGCGTGCACCAGCTGCGTGCTGCGCCGGTCGTGGTCCATCCGGCTCACGAAGGAGCGGTCGATCTTGAGCTCGTCCAGCTCCATGCGGTGCAGGTAGCCGAGCGACGAGTAGCCGGTGCCGAAGTCGTCCATGCAGAGCTGCACCCCCAGCTCCTTGAGCGTCCGCAGCGTGGAGCGCGCGGGCTCGGCGTTCTCCAGGATCACCGTCTCCGTGATCTCCAGCCAGAGGCGCGAGGGATCCACCCCGCACGCCACCAGGCCGCGCGCCACGTGGTCCGCCAGGTCCGCGTCGCCGAACTGGCGGGCGGACAGGTTGAGCGAGACGATCAGCCGCCGCTCCGGGTAGAGGCGCGTCCACTCCGCGAGCTGGCTGCACCCCTCGTCCAGCACCCAGCGCCCCACCGCCGAGATCAGCCCCGTCTCCTCGGCCAGGGGGATGAAGAGGTTGGGCGAGATGGTGCCTCGATCCGGGTGCTCCCAGCGCAGCAGCCCCTCGAAGCCCGCCACCCGCCCATCCTCCAGCGACACCATCGGCTGAAAGAGGAGGCGCAGCTCGCCGCGCTCCAGGGCGCGCCGCAGGTCGCTCTCCAGGCGAAGGCGCTCGACGGCCTCGGCGTGCATGGCGCGGTCGAACACCTCGTAGCGGTTCTTGCCGCGCGCCTTGGCCCGGCTCAGCGCCGCGTCCGCATTGCGCAGCAGCTCCTCCGGCCGCTCGGCGGTGCCGCTGGCCAGGGCGATCCCCATGCTGGCCGAGGCGAAGACGTCGTGACCGGGCGCGAGGGCAAAAGGCACGGCCAGCGCTTCCAGCAGGCGCTCGGCCATGTGCGTCGCCTGGCGCGTGGTGGTGGAGGGGAGGAGGAGGGTGAACTCGTCGCCGCCGAAGCGCGCGACGGTGGCGTCGGGCGGGATGGCGGCGGCCAGGCGGCGGGCGATCTCCACCAGCATGCGGTCGCCCACGCCGTGGCCCAGCGAGTCGTTGATGACCTTGAAGCGGTCCAGGTCCATGAAGAAGACCGCCAGCGCGGCCCCCTCGCGCCGCCCGCTGGCCGCGCGCTCCAGCCGGTCCATGAAGAGGGCGCGGTTGGGGAGGCCGGTTAGTGCATCGTGCAGTGCACCGTACGCCAGGCGCTCCTCGGCGCGCTTCCGCTCGGTGATGTCGTGGATGATCCCCTGGTAGCCGAGCACCGTGCCGTCAGGGGCGCGGCGCAGGGTGGCGCTCACCAGGCAGTGGAGCGTCTCCCCGTCGCGCCGCGTGAACCTGACCTCGAACTCGCGCACGAACCCCTCGCGAAAGATCTCGTCGCGGAAGCGGTCGCGGTCCTGCGGATCGGCGTACAGGTGCGACACGTCGCCGGAGAGCAGCTCCTGGCGCGTGTAGCCGAACTGGTCCACCAGCGCCTGGTTCACCGAGACGAAGCGCCCCTCCAGCGTGGTGATGTACACCGCGTCGCGGCTCTCCTCGAAGAGGGTGCGGTAGCGCTCCTCGCTCTCGCGCAGCGCCTCTTCGGCGCGGGTGCGTGCGGTGATGTCGCGCGCGAAGCCCTGCACCCCCACCACCTCGCCGCCGCGCCGCACCGCCGTCTCCACCAGCTCCAGGGTCACGGGATGGCCGTCGCGGTGCCGGACGACGACGCGGTACGAGTGCGGCGTCCCCGCGGAGCCCAGGGTGACGGCCGTCTGCGCGTCCACCTCGGCGATGTCCCACCCCGCCGACTGCAGCGACCCGTAGCGCCGCCCCAGCATCTCCTCCATGCGGTACCCCAGCACCTCGTGGACGGAGGGGGACACCGACTCGTACACCCCGTGCAGGTCGTGCTGGTAGAAGAAGACCTGCTCACTCCCTGCCACCATCAGCCGGTAGCGCTCTTCGCTGGCACGCAACGCTTCGGCGGCGTGTTCGCTCTGGGTGACGTCGCGGCTCACCCCCAGCGCCCCCACCCGCCGGCCCGCCGCGTCCCGCAGCGGAACGACCACCGTCTCCGAGAGCCCCAGCCCGCCGTCCTTGCGCACGAAGCGGATCTTGCCGGACCAGCGGCCCTCGGCGTCGAGCGCGTCCAGGATGCGCCGGTTCAGCTCCGCCGCCTCGCTAGGGGGGAGCCACAGCTCCACCGTCTTCCCCAGCACCTCGCCGCGATTCCAGCCGTAGATGCGCTCCGCGGCGGGGTTCCAGTCCGTGATGCGCCCCTGGGGGTCGGTGATGAGGACCGCGTCGTACAGGTTCTCGAAGGCGAGCCCCTGCCGCGCCAGCGCGTCCTCGGCGTTCTTGCGGTCGGTGATGTCGAAGGCGGTGCCGAGCCCCGCTTGCTCCCCCTGAAACTCGATGCGGCCCGCCGTCAGGATCACCCAGCGCTCCGTGCCGTCCTTGCGCAGCAGCTTCACCGAGTAGCGCTGCGGAAGGGCCTCGCCGCGCTGCCTCGCGATCCCGCGCGCGCGCACAAGCTCGCGGTGCTCGGGGTGCACCACGTCCCAGAAGCGCACGGCGAGGAGCTCCTCGCGCGTGTAGCCGGTCAGCTCGGTGGCGGCTGCGTTGACGTAGCGGAACCGCTCGCCCTGGTAGATGAAGATGGCCGCGGGGATGGTCTCGGCCAGCACCCGGAAGTGCTCGTCGCCGGCGCGCAGTGCTTGCGCGTCGGCATCGTGCGCGGAAAGCCCGGCGTCCAGTGCGCGCAGCAGCGTCTCGCTCTCCGGGTGGCGCGGGGCGCCGCCGAAGAGCTGCCCAACGATGCGCTCGAGCAGTGGATGCAAGGAAGCTCCGGGGGTGCGCTGGTGTCGTGGCGTCACGCGTGCGCGGGATGGAGCGGTCCCGCACCACGCTTCAAAACGATCTCTCGGGAATGCGCTGCAACGCGCGGGCCCCCGCGGTAAACGCGCAATAAAAGACGCGCCGCCGAACCATGAGGTCCGGCGGCGCGTTGGGTCTGCCTCGACCCGGCCGATGCCGCGTGCGGCACCCGCCTTGGCGGGGTACTGCTCGCCGTGGGGTTAAGCGCCCACGCGGCGGTCGTTTGCCCGTGCCAGATCGAAAGCAGCGTTGTTCTCGGACAAAAGATCACCTCCTTTGTTCACGTTGGACATCGGGCGCGAACCCGCCGGGCCTTCTCCAGGCCCGGATCGACCGCGACGCGCGCGGTCCGTAACCGCGCCAATGATAACGCCTTCCACGGTAACTGTCTACCCCTTCGAAAAGCAAAAAGAAAAGGCCTCACGCGGAGGCGCGGAGACGCAGAGAACGGCAACTGCGGGGCTCACACAGAGACACAGAGACACAGAGACACAGAGACACAGAGAAAGAGAACAGAACGAGGAGTGTCGTTGTTGTCTTCTGTGGCTTTCTGTTCCTTCTGTGTTCTCTGTGTGAGGCTTTGGCTGTTCCCTTCGCGCCTCCGCGTCTCCGCGTGAGATTAGGATCTTTATTGCAGACTGGACAAAGAAGAGCGGGAAGATGATCCTTGACACCCCACCCCGCGCACGGGTACCATGAACTCGTGCTATTTCTTTAGCAGAGCCCACATACCGCTTTCCCCTCCAATGCAGATCATGGCGAAGTCTCCCCCGCTTGCGAACCTGAGCCGCCGCGAGCGGCAGATCATGGACGTGGTGTACCGCCTGGGCCGCGCCGCGGTGGGCGACGTGCTGGAGCGCATCCCCGATCCGCCCAGCTACTCGGCCGTGCGCGCGCTGATGCGCATCCTGGAGGAGAAGGGCCACCTGACGCACGAGCAGGACGGCCCGCGCTACGTGTACCTCCCCACCGTGCCCGCGGACACCGCGCAGCGCTCCGCGCTCACGCACCTGGTGAGGACCTTCTTCCACGGCTCCACCGGGGCCGCGGTCGCCGCGCTGCTGGACCTGGACGACGGAACCCTTTCCGAGCCGGAGCTCGACCGCCTGTCGCGGCTGATCGAGCAGGCCCGGGGACAGGAGCAATAACCCATGTCCGCCCCCCTTCCCTCCGGCCTCACCGACACCTGGGCCTGGGCGCTCGCCCTCCTCCTCGTGAAGGCCACCCTGGTGCTCTGCGCTGCCGCGCTGGCCGCGCGGGCGCTGCGCCACGGCTCCGCCGCCCGCCGTCACCTGGCCTGGACGCTGGCGCTCGGCGCGCTCCTGGTGCTCCCTTTCCTGGCGCTGGCGCTCCCCGCGTGGAAGCTCTCCTTCCTGCGCATCGTCACCCTCCCCGCCGTGCGGGGGATGGTGGAGGGCGCGGGTCCGGCGGCGCCGGCGGAGCTCTTCACCGCGGGCAACCTGCTGGCGCTGGTGTGGGCGGCCGGCGCGGCGGCGGTGCTGGCGCGGATGGCGTTCGGGTGGCGCGTGGTCCGGCGGATGGGGCGCGGCGCCGTGCCCATGAACGACCTGCGCTGGACGGACACGGTGCGGATGCTGGGCGAGTCGGTGGGGGTGCGCGGGAGCGTGCGGCTGGTGCGCGGTGAGGGCGCCGCGATGCCGGTCACCTGGGGGGTCTTCCGCCCCACCATCCTCCTTCCCGCGGCGGCGGACGAGTGGGCGCCCGAGCGACGGCGCGTGGTGCTGCTGCACGAGCTTGCGCACGTGGCGCGTCGCGACTGCCTCACGCAGATGCTGGCGACGCTGTGCTGCGCCGTGTACTGGTTCCACCCCGGCGCGTGGTGGGCCGCCCGCCGCATGCGCGTGGAGCGCGAGGAAGCGTGCGACGACCGCGTGCTGGCCGCCGGCGCCCGCGCCGCGGACTACGCCGGTCACCTGGTGGAGGTGGCGCGCACCTTTCGCGTCCCCCGCCCCGCCGCGCCCGCCATGGCGATGGCGCGCGGCGGACAGCTGCAGGCGCGCGTCCTGGCCGTGCTCGATGCAGGCCGCGACCGGCGCGCCGTGCCGCACGGCGCGGGGATGGCGGTGTCGGCCGCGGTGCTGGCCGCGCTCCTGCCGCTCGCGGTGGTGGGGCCGTCCGAGCGGGAGCGCGCCCCTGCCTTCATCGCCTCGGCGCCGGCGCTGAGCGGGCCGGTCAAGCACGTGGAGCTGGACGGGATGCACATCGAGGTGCGGATGAGCCCGGCCCCCGCGCCCAAGCGCGCTCCGGCACCCGCGACGCTCGCCGCCGCGCCCGCGCCGGCGCCTGACCCCGGCCTCGAAGCGGCACGGCAGCCGGCGCACCGCAACGCGCCGGCACGCGCGCTGGCCGCGCTGATCCGCGCCTCCACTGACCCGGAGGCGGACGTCCGCCGCACCGCCATCCGCGCCCTCGGCAAGCTCCAGGACGACGCGGTGGTGACGCCGCTGGTGCGCTCCCTTCGCGACCGCGACTCGGAGGTGCGCACGCTGGCGGCGCGCATGCTGGGTGAGCTGGCCGGCGGCCATACCGCGCCCGACGCGGAGCCGGTGGCCACCCTGGCCGAGGCGCCTCGCCGCCCGTCGCGCCTGGGCGACGCCGCCGCCGACCGCGCCGCCGAAGCGTTGCGCGTGTCCCTCGCCGACGAGGACCCGCGCGTCCGCGACACCGCCCTGTGGGCCCTGGGGGCCATCGGCGGCGCGGACCAGCGCGGCGCCGTGATCCTCGGCGGCCAGGCCGGCAGCACCACCGGCGTGGAGACGACGTTCGAGGGGCCGGAGTTCTGAGCCGGTAGGGTTTGCGGGTTCGACAGAAGCAGGCGGGCGGCTCTCCGGGTGGGAGTCGCCCGATTGCGTTTGGTGGGCGCGGAGGCATGGCGCGCGTAAGGCGGGTGCCGCGCGCGGCGGGGCACGGGCGGCCACGCGGGGCCGCCCCTACAAAGATCGGTGTGCGGGGCGGGGGTCGGGGCGGGGGCGAGGGTGGGCGGACACGCAGGTCCGCCCCTACCAGATCGGTGCGCCGAGCGGGCGCCGGTGCGGCACTGAATCACGCACCGGGCGAGGATCCATGCGAATGCCCCTCCCCCAGGCAGTTTTGGGGGAGGGGCCGCGAGTTCACGAGCGGGGGAGGGGGCCCGCGGGCCTACCCCTCCACCAGATACGCGATCCCCCAGGCGCCTTCGCCGGCGTGGGTGGCGATGATGGGGGTGCCGGGGGCGGTCAGGACCTCCACGCTGCCGTAGCGCTTGCGGATCTCGGGGACCACTTCGCCCAGGATCTCGGGACAGGCCACGTGCATCACCCCGAAGCGCACCTTCCCCGTGCCCACGGGGACCTTCTTCTCCAGCACCTCCATCATCTTGGGGATCATGGCGTTGCGGCCGCGCACGCGGTCGATCGGCACCAGCTTTCCCGTGGCGTCCACGTCCAGGACGGGCTTGATGTCCAGCAGGCTGCCGAGCCAGGCGCGCCCGCGGCCCACGCGCCCCGAGGCCAGGGCGCGCTCGAAGGTGTCCAGGACGATGAAGAAGCCGCTCCGGGAGCGGATGCGCGCCAGCTCGGCCACGATGCGGTCCGCGCTCCACCCCTGCTCGCCCAGCTCGCTCGCCTTGAGGGCGAGGAGGCCCTGCAGGAGCGAGCCGCCCAGCGAGTCCACCAGGTGCACGGGGGTGTCGCCGTCGGCGCGCTGCTTGACGGCGGCCTGGGCGGAGGCGTAGGTGCCGGAGAGGGCGGAGGAGAGGAGGACGGCGACGACCTCTTCGCCCTCCTCGCCCGCGCGGCGGAAGCCCTCCATGAAGGCGGCGGGCGCCGGCTGCGAGGTGCTGGGGTGCGCGCCGTCCTTGAGGCGGATGGCGAACTCCTCGGGCGAGATGTCGAAGCGGTCGCGGTACGCCTTGGTGTCGAAGATCAGGTTCAGCGGCACCAGGTGGATGCCGTGCGCCCGCACCACCTCGTCCGGCAGGTCGCAGGCGGTGTCGGCCACGATGGAGATGGGGCGGCGCGCCAGCGTCATGTGCCCCCCCGCGGCGGCGCGCTCGGCCACGGCGTGCTGCGCCTGCATGTCCTCCGCCTTGTGCGTGGCCAGCTCGCCCAGCGTGCGCAGGTACGCGAAGACCTCCTCCGGCTCGTCCGTGTGGACGTGGATCTTGAGGAGGTTCTCGGAGCGGATGACAACGAGCGAGTCGCCGCGGTCGCGCAGCACGGCCTTCACCACTTCCTGCGTGGGGATGGAGGGGCCGCGCACCAGCGCCTCGGTGCAGAAGCGGAAGCGCTCGCTCTCCGTGGGGTACTCCGCGGCGCCGGCGGCAAAGGTGGGCTCGGCGTCGTACTCCGGGATCTCGTCCAGCGGGGCGAGCGGGTCGCCGGCCAGGAACGACGAGATCCCTTCCAGCAGGTGCACGAAGCCCTTGGCGCCCGCGTCCACCACCCCCGCCTTCTTGAGCACGGGCAGCAGGTCCGGAGTGCTGGCAAGGGCCTCGCGGGCGCGCACCAGCAGCCGTTCGAAGAGCACCACGAAGTCCGTGTGGCCCCAGCGGCGCGACTCGTCCGCGATGGCGCTCATGATGGTGATGATGGTGCCCTCGACGGGCTTTTCCAGCGCGCGGTAGACGTGCTCCGTGGCGCTGCGCAGCGACTCGCCGAACTCGGCCACCGAGAGCGATGCACGGTTCCCCACCGACTCGCTGAACCCCAGCAGGAAGTGGGAGAGGATCATCCCGCAGTTGCCGCGCGCGCCCATGATCCCCGCCTCGGCCGCCTCGCGCGCCACGGCGCCCACGGCCACTTCGCGGCTGGCGCGCAGCCGGTCCGCCACGGCGGCCACGGTGAGCGCCAGGTTGGTGCCCGTATCGCCGTCCGGCACGGGAAAGACGTTGATGCGGTTCAGGTCCGCCCGGTGGCGCTGGACGTACTCGTTGGCCTGGATCAGTGCGCCGCGCAGTCCGGCGCCGTCGAGGGTGTTTACGCTCATCGTGGGGAAGTATCCGGCTGGAGAGCCGCGGAACGCCGGGGGCTCGCTGCGCGTGTGGAAGCGGAACGTGTAGACTGAGGCGCGCCGCCACCTTGCGCAAGGGCGCCCTTGCCGCCGCGCGGGTACGATTCTCGCCCGCCATCCCCCCCCGACGCGCCGCGAGGCTGGCGGCGCAAGGCAATCCACGAAACGCTGGGAGGATGAAGGGATGAAGAAGACGACTCTGGCGATCGCGGCGCTCGCCGCGACGCTGGCGGGGAGCGCGCAGGCGCAGGAGACGGAGTTCGGGCTGCGCGGCGGGGCGCTGGTCACCTTTGGCCAGTTCTTCTTCGGCGGCGAGCTCAACTACACGGGCGGCGACCTCAACATCACCGGCTCGGACACGCAGTTCGGCATCCGCGCGGGAGTGCGCTTCTAGGCGCCAGTGCCGCCGGGCTACGGAGGGCGTCCACGCCAGGGGACAACGGCGGGGGCGCCCCTGTAGCCATCTCGTTGCGGCGCGCGGCTTTGCGTCGCGGCACCATGCGTGCGCTCGCTGCGGCACCACATCTTCCCGCACGGCGTGGGAAAACGATACTCTTTCCAAAAGGACGGACGATGAAGAAGATTACGACGGGGCTGGTGGCGCTTGCCGCCATGGCCCTCGCCGGAAGCGCGCAGGCGCAGGCCATCCCGGTCTCGCCGTTCTCCGTGGAAGTGCGCGGCGGGCTCGCCTTCCCCACCGGCGACCTGGACGACGTGGCGGACAGCGGGATCACCGTGGGCGCCAACGGCACCTACATGTTCACCCCCATGCTCGGCCTGTACGCCGGCTTCACCTACAACTCGTTCTCGCTGGGCGAGGAGGCGGACGACCTGGACGTGGACGGCAGCATCAACACGTACGGGTTCGATGCCGGGCTCAAGGCGATGTTCGCCTCGCCCACCCTGCCGGTGACCCCCTTCCTCAAGGGTGGCCTGGTGTACCACAAGGCGCAGGTGGACATCGAGGGGCTGGACCTCGGCGACGAGGACGACACCGACTTCGGGCTGGGCTTCGAGGTCGGCGGCGGGGTGATGGTGCCGCTGGGACCGCGGCTCTCCTTTACGCCCGCGGTGAGCTACACCTCGTTCAAGCCGGGCTTCGAGGGGGAGGGGGAGGACGATGTCGATACCCTCACCAGCTTCCGCGTCGACGTTGGACTGAACATCCGCTTCTGAGCCGCCTTCGCGGCGAGCGGGCACCACACACTCCGTTGATGGAGGCTCCATGAAGAAGACGCTCGGGCTCCTCTCGCTGGTGGCCGCGGCCGCGTTCTCGGCTCCGGTGCAGGCACAGCTTCCCAACGTGACGCCGTTCGCATTCGAGGTGCGCGGCGGCCTCGCCTTCCCCACCGGCGACCTCAAGGACACCGAGGACGACGTGGGATCGGTGGAGTCGGGAATCACTTTCGGCGCCAACGTGACCTTCCACTTCATGCCGATGCTGGGGATCTACGCCGGCTACACGTACAACCAGTTCGGCGTGGAAGGGCTGGAGGAGCTCGATCTGACGGACCAGGGCTTCAACGCCGGCGTGCGCATCGCGGTGCCCACGCCGCTCATCCCCATCGATCCGTACCTGAAGGCGGGCCTGGTGTACAACCAGCTCAGCTTCAGCTTCGACGGCGAGGACGAGGACTTCATCGACAGCGACCACTCGCTTGGGTTCGAGGTCGGCGCCGGCGTGGGGATCGGGCTAGGGCCGAAGCTGTCGTTCACGCCGCAGGTGACGTACACGAGCTACAAGCCGAAGTACGATGGCGAGAACGACGACGACTTCACGGTGAGCCACATCCGGGTGGACGTGGGGCTGCGGCTGCGGCTGTAAAAGCAACGGCGGTCTCACGCGGAGGCGCGGAGGCGCGGAAGAGATCGGCGTGGCTCACACAGAGACACAGAGCCACAGAGAGAACCGCCAAAGGTTTTCTCTGTGGCTTTCTGTTTCTTCTGTGTTCTCTGTGTGTGTGGCTGTTCTCTCCCCGCGTCTCCGCGCCTCCGCGTGAGGCCATGTAGTTCTCTGGAGTACGAAGTTGCACCTTTTTGCGCGGGGTGCACCACTCTGGAGCGGTGGAGAAACAGGGCGCGCAACAGATGTTCATAGCTCAGTTAGGGACCTAAGTCGTTGGCAGCAAAGGGCGGCGTTTGGCGGTCGAGGAGGCGGATTCGGGGAGGCGGGATGTGGTCCCACAAGTGCCCTCTTGCGGGGCGGGAGGTGCATCGCGGCACCCCCGGGCACTCAGGGCGGGATGGTGGCGCGGGAGGTTCTCCGCGCGGACGAACCCCTCCTTTCGTGCCGGCCCTCACCAACTGGCAGGAGGAGGATCGCCCATGCGTCTCCGTTCACTGGCGCTCGCTGCAGGCGCCGCATTACTGCTCACCGCCTGCGGCAGCGAGCCCACCTCGCCCCGGGTGGACGAGCCCACGTCCGCGCCCACCGAGAAGCAGCTCAACGCCATCTTCGCCGCCGCCGGCCAGGAGTTCGACGTCCCCGCCGAGCTGCTGAAGTCGATCGGCTACGTGGAGACCCGCTTCCAGATGGTGCGCGGCGAGGTGGAGTTCGAGGGGATGGCCCCCGCCTTCGGCATCATGGCGCTGCGCGGCGACCGCCTCACCCGCGGCGCATCGCTGGCCCGCGTTTCCATCCAGGCGGCGCAGAGCGATGCGGCCGCCAACATCCGCGCGGGTGCGGCGCTGCTCAGCGCGCTGGCCGGCGAGCTCAAGGTGAACCGCTCCGACCTGTCGGCCTGGGCCCCGGCCGTGGCGGCGTTCAGCGGCATCGAGAGCCAGGACGGCCAGGCGATGTACGTGCATGGCGACGTGTACTCGGCGCTGCGCAGCGGCATCGAGGCGCGCTCGCCGGCCGGGAACCTCATGGTGTCGGTGGCCGCGCGCAACGTGACGCCCGCCTTCCACAAGCCGTCCGCCAGCGCTTCGACGATGGCGTGCGCGCCGGACTACTGCGTATCCGGCACCATCTGGCGCGCGTCGCCCAACTACAGCACGCGCAGCACGGGGATCCACTACGTCATCATCCACACCTGCGAGAGCGGCTACAGCGGGTGCTGGAGCTGGCTGACCAACTCGACGTCCGAGGTGTCCGCGCACTACGTGGTGAACGAGACCGGCTCCGAGATCTCGCAGCTCGTGCGCGAGGCGAGCAAGGCGTGGCACATCGGCGCCAACTACGACTGCGCCAACAACGGCGGCCACGACTGCCAGAACAACGGCATCCAGGCCAACAACCTCACCATCGGCATCGAGCACGGCGGCTACGCTTCGTCCACCTCGTGGCCGGTGGGGCAGATCGACGCGTCGGCGCGGCTCAGCTGCGACATCTCGAAGGGGAACAACATCCCGCGCGACCGCTACCACTTCGTGGGCCACGGCCAGCTTCAGCCGTACAACCGCACCGATCCGGGCGCCAACTGGCCGTGGACGGACTACATGAACCGCATCAACGCGGCCTGCGGCAGCACGTCCATCATCGTGGACAGCAACAACGCGAACAACAACGCGTCGGTGGCCAAGTACGAGGTGTCGGCCAACTGGTCCACGGGGAGCAGCGCGGGCTACTACGGCACGGGCTACAACTTCGCCAGCACGGACGCGATCTCGGACCCGGCCACCTTCTGGTTCTACCTGCCGGCGGCGGCCACCAAGACGATCGACGGCTGGTGGGTGGCGGGTACCAACCGCTCCGCGACGGCGCCGTTCATCGCCTACAACGCGTCGGGCACCGAGGTGGGGCGCGCCTCGGCCAACCAGCAGGCGAACGGCGGGCAGTGGGTCGCGCTGGGCACGTGGAGCTTCTCGGCCGGCTGGAACAAGGTTCAGCTCTCCCGCTGGACGACGACCGGCTACGTGGTGATCGCGGACGCCGTCCGCATCCGCTGACCGGCTGGCAACGCACACAGGACCGGGCTCCGGCGCACTCCGCGCCGGGGCCCGTTTCTCCTCGAACGGTTCTCGCGCATGCTTCGCTCTCTCGTCCGCCTGGCGCTTCCCGCGTTCGTGCTGTCCCTGGCCGCCTGCCAGGACGACGCCCTCTCCCCCGCCGTCCAGCGCCCCACGCCCGCCGAGGGGCCGCGGCTGGCCGCTACCCCGGCGTGGGCGGAGGCGCGCGCGCTGTGGGTGTCGCGCTTCGAGTACGACTCGCCCGCCAAGATCGCCACCATCATGCAGAAGGCGGCGGACGCCAACTTCAACATCGTCTACTTCCAGGTGCGCGGCTCGGGCGACGCCTACTACAGATCGTCGCTGGAGCCGTGCTCGGTGGGCCTCTGCGGCCACCTGGGCGGCACGCCTACGTGGGACCCGCTCGCGGTGGCCATCCAGGAGGCGCACTCGCGCGGGCTTCAGCTCCACGCGTGGCTGAACGCCTTCGCGGGATGGGGATCGGGGAGCTCCTCCACCTGCGCGCTGCTCCAGGAATCGGACGCGGGCAACCCGCGCCACATGCTGCTGGCGCACCCGGAGTGGAAGGTGGTGGACGACGCGGGCGTCACGCACCCCTGCCCCAACACGGAGGAGTACGTCTACGTGTCGCCCGGCTCCGCGGGGGCGCGCACGCACCTGGCGCGCGTCGCCGCCGACGTTGCGCGTCGCTACGACGTGGACGGCGTGCAGCTCGACCGCATCCGCCTGCCGGGGACGAAGTGGTCGCACGACAGGGCCAGCCTGGCCGCGTTCGGCAAGAGCCCCGCGAGCTACCCGACGGACTGGGCGAACTTCCGGCGCTCCCTCATCAACCTCGCGGTCAAGGAGGTGTACGACAGCGTGGGCAGCGTCAAGCCGAAGCTCCCCATCTCGGGCGCCATCTGGCAGATCTACCAGGACAGGTGGGGGTGGAATTCGTCGGAGGGCTACTCGCAGTACTACCAGGACCCGTACGCCTGGGCGAAGGGCGGCTACTTCGACGTGGGCGTGCCCATGACGTACTACCCGATCACCTCCACGTACTGCGCCTTCACCGACTGGGCCTGCCTGCTGGACGACCACCTGCAGCGCCTGCAGACCAGCGGCGGCCGGCACGCGTACATCGGCATCGGCGCCAAGCACGGGGCGGCGGAGGTGGAGCGGCAGATCAAGCTGGCGCGGCAGCAGGGCGCAAAGGGCGTCTCGGTCTACTCGTACGGGACGATGGAGAGCGGCGCCATCTGGCCCGTGCTCAAGGCCGGCGTCTTCGCGCAGAAGGCAGCCATCCCGCCGCAGCACTGGAAGACGGCGTGCTGCGCGGACATCGTCGTGGACAACAACAACACCCGCAACAACACGGCGGTGGCGTACGCGGAGGCATCGTCCAACAGGGCCACGGCCAGCACGACGGCCGGCTACTACGGCGTGGACTACCGCTTCGCCGGCACGCAGTCCATCAGCGACCCGGCCACCTTCTGGTTCTACCTCCCCACCGGTGGCAGCCGCACGGTGTCCGCGTGGTTGGACCGCGGGAAGCAACCGCTCGGCGACGGCGCCGTTCATCGCCTTCGACGCGAACGGCACCAAGCTGGCTACGGTATCCGTGAACCAGCAGGCGAACGGCGCCCGCTGGAACGTGCTGGGGACGTGGGCCTTTACGGCGGGCTGGAACAAGATCCAACTCTCGCGCTGGACCACCGCCGGCTACCAGGTGGTCGGCGACGCCATCCGCGTGCAGTAGCTGCATCGGAGGAAATGAGTCTCACGCGAATGCGCAAAGTCGCAAAGCAAGAACTTCGGTATCTTTTCTTCGCGGCTTGGCGTCTTTGCGTGACATCTTTGTTGTCATCGGACCGCACACAAGATCTGTCGAAATGCGAATGATGCTCCGAAGCCGCGCCGCGAGCCTGCTCGTCCTCCTCTTGTCCGCCGGGTGCGGCGGCGACGAGCCCGAGCTGGCGTTCGTCTCCGAGCGCGGCGGGACGCACGAGATCCGCGTCCTCACCCGCGCCGGCGACGACCGTCCGCTCGCATCGGCGGGCGCGGGCGCGGGGCTGTTCCCCATCGCCTTCGCGCCCAAAGACCCATCGCTCCTCGCCGTCCGTGTCGTCGACAAACCCACGGGGCCGGAGGAGCAGTTGATGATCTTGCCGATGGATGGCGGAAAGCCGCGCCCGATCGGCCCGCTGGCGGCGCGGGCGCGCAACGCGTCGTGGTCGCCCGACGGCAAGTGGATCGCCTTCGAGAGCAGCGCGCAGGGCTTCCGCGACATCTATCGCATGACCGCGGACGGCAAGCACGTGCGCCGCCTGACCGACAACCGCGAGGGGAACTTCGAGCCGGAGGTCTCGCCGGACGGCAAGTGGATCGCCTTCGTCAGCAGCCGTGACGGCGATGCGGAGCTGTACGTGATCCCCGCGGGCGGCGGCCCGGCGCGCCGCCTGACCGCCTTCCACCGCGACGACTGGAGCCCCCGCTGGTCGCCGGACGGCAGCCGCATCGCCTTCCTCAGCAACCGTGGCGACAGCGACCGCATCTTCATCATCAACGCGGACGGCTCCGCCATCACCCGCCTCACCGACCGCACCGACGCGCAGCCGAATCCGGACGAGCAGGAGATGGACCCCGCATGGTCCCCAAACGGCCGCGAGATCGCCTACACCTTTCGCACGCGCGACGGCCGCTCCGCCATCCGCATCGCCGACGCCGCCACCGGCAAGTGGCGCAGCATCTCCGACGGCGAGGGCAAGGACTGGATGCCCGCCTGGTCCCCCGACGGCCGCCAGATCGCCTTCGCCAGCGAGCGCGCCGGCGACACCGACCTGTACCGCATGGCGGCCGACGGCAAAAAGGTCACGCGCCTGACGAGCGCGCGGGGGGCGGACTGGCTGCCGCGGTGGGTGCGGTAGGCCCTCACCCCCCCCGGCCCCCCTCTCCCACACTGCTGGGAGAGGGGGGAGAGCGCGGTCATTCGTGCGCATCTGGCGACCCGGTAGGGGCGCGATTCCATCGCGCCCGCCCTCGCCGCCACCGCGATCCCGGCGCGACGCACCCCCAGTCGGTAGGGGCAGACCTGTCTGCCCGCCCTCCCCGCCACCACGATCTCCGCCCCCACGCACCAAACCCCGGTAGGGGCAGCCCCGCGTGGCTGCCCGTGCCTGCCCGCGCTCCAAAACACGCACCCCGAACCGATGCATGCCAAACGCCCCTCCCCAGCAGTTTGGGGGAGGGGCAGCGAGGAACGAGCGGGGAGGGGGCCCGCGACGCACGCGAGGCGGCCCGCCCAACTGCCGGACCGCCCCGTTCGCCTGCTGGTGCCAAATGATCGGCGCTACGGCGCCACGTCGTGGAAGGTCAGCGACTTCTCGCGCTCCACCGTGGTGCGCAGCGTCCATTCGCTGTCGAAGAGGACGAGGGGGGCCTCCTTGGCATCGTACACCAGGGTGCGCCCGTGGCCGCCCGAGAGCGCGTGGATGGCGTCGGCGGGGCCCTGCACCCACCGGGCGAAGCGGTACGACATCGGCTCCAGGCGCGCCCGCACGCCGTACTCGTGCTCCAGCCGGTGCAGGAGGACGTCGAACTGCAGCTGGCCCACGGCGCCGACGATGGGCGTGGTGCCCGCGTACGTCTCGCTGTAGAACACCTGCGCGGCGCCCTCCTCGGAGAGCTGCTGGAGGCCCGTGTCGAGCTGCTTGCGCTTCATCGGATCGCCGATGAGGATGCGCGAGAAGTGCTGCGGCGAGAAGCGCGGGATCCCCGCGAACTCCAGGTCGCCGTTGGCGGAGAGCGTGTCGCCGATGCGCAGGTTGCCGCGGTCGTGGATGCCGATCACGTCGCCGGGCCACGCTTCCTCGATGTGCGTGCGCTCGCGCGCCAGGAACTGCGTGGGCGCGGCGAGGCGCATCGGCTTGCCGGTGCGCACGTGCTTCACCTGCATCCCCGCCTCGAAGTGCCCGCTGCACACCCGCACGAAGGCGATGCGGTCGCGGTGCTTCGGGTCCATGTTCGCCTGGATCTTGAAGACGAAGCCGGTGAAGTGCGGGTCCTCGGGCTCCACCGTACCCGTGCTGGCCTCGCGCGCGGTGGGCGGCGGGGCGAGCTCCAGGAACTTCGCAAGGAACGGCTCCACGCCGAAGTTGGTGAGCGCGCTCCCGAAGAAGGTGGGCGACACCTCGCCGCGCAGGAAGGCGCCGGGGTCGAACTCCTCGCCCGCCATGTCCAGCAGCTCCACGTCGTTCATCAGCTGCTCGTACGCCGAGTCGCCGATGCGCTCATGCACGTCCGGATCGTCCAGCGTCACCACGTCCGTCTCCACGCGGCTGGATCCGTGGTCCTCTCCCTTTTCGAAGAGGTGGATGCGGCGCGTGTCACGGTTGTAGACGCCAACAAATCGATCGCCCGAGGTGATGGGCCAGGTGACCGGGTAGCACTTCAGCCCCAGGTCGCGCTCCACGTCGTCCAGAAGCTGGAGCGGGTCGGCGCCGGGGCGGTCGCACTTGTTGACGAAGGTGAAGATGGGGGTGCGCCGGCGGTGGCAGACTTCGAAGAGCTGCCGCGTGCGCTCCTCCACGCCCTTGCGGTTGTCCAGCAGCATCACCGCGCTGTCGGCCGCGATCAGCGTGCGGTAGGTGTCCTCGGAGAAGTCGGCGTGCCCCGGCGTGTCCAGCAGGTTGACCGCGCGCCCCAGGTACTCGAACTGGAGGACGGAGGAGGTCACGGAGATGCCGCGCTCCTGCTCCATCTTCATCCAGTCCGAAGTGGCGTGCCGCGCCGCGCGGCGTGCCTTTACGCTCCCGGCAAGGTGGATCGCCCCGCCGTACAGGAGGAGCTTCTCCGTAAGCGTGGTCTTCCCGGCGTCCGGGTGGCTGATAATGGCGAAGGTCCGCCGGCGGCGGACCTCGTCTGCAATCGCGGTCATTTTGGCTGCGCGGTCACGGGCGGTGCATGTGCTTTCAGTGGCTGAATATAAGCGAAGGGCAGGGAATGCGGAACAGCGGGCCCTCACCCCCCCGGCCCCCCTCTCCCAAACTGCTGGGAGAGGGGGGAGACCTTCGGCATCCAGAAATGCA
>DASVTZ010000137.1 GCA_036387335.1 Longimicrobium sp. | reverse complement strand
CTCCCCCGCCTGCGGGGGCGCAGGGCGGGTGAGGGGGAGAACTGCCATGCCGGTCGCACAGATCCTGTAGGGGCGCGATTCATCGCGCCCGTGCCCGCCGCCGCGCCGATGCCCGCCCCCTCGCACCAATGCCGGTAGGGGCAGACCTGCGTGTCTGCCCACCCCTGCCTCCGCCGCGACGCCCGCTCACGCACACCAATCCCGTAGGGGCCGCCCCACGTGGCTGCCCGTGCCCGCCCCGGCGCGGCGCCCTGCCGCCCGGCACCAACGCACGCCAAACGCCCCTCCCCCAGGTGGTGTTGGGGGAGGGGCCGCGAGGTGACGAGCGGGGGAGGGGGCCCTGCCCGCCCCCCCTACTCGTCCCGGGGCCTGCGGTTCGGCGGACGTCGGAAGCCACCCTCGGCCCCGCCGCGGTCGCGCGGCGGTCCGCCGCCCTCACGCCGAGGCCCGCGGTCCTCGCGGCGGGGACCGAAGCCACCCTCGCGGCGCGGACCCCCGGCGCCACGCGGACCGCCCGCGCCGCCCGGCTTGCGCGTGCTCCCGCGGTCGTGGTCCGCGCGCACGGAGCGGCCCTTGATGGTGGTGCCGTTGAGCGCCGCGATCACCCGCTCCGCCAGCTCCGCCGGAACCTCGACAATGGAAAAGGTGTCGCGGATGTCCACCTTGCCGATCTGCGAGCCGGGGATGTCCGTCTCGCCGGCGATGGTGCCCACCAGGTCGCCCGCGCGCACGCCGTCGCGCTCGCCGATGCTGACGAAGAGGCGCGCGTACGCCGCGACCGCGTTGCCGAGGGTGCTGCGCTCGGGGGCGGCGGCTGTGGTAGCGGGACGGGCGCGCGGGGCGTCGCGGGTGACCGCCGGCGCCGCGGGCTCAGACGCCGGAGCCTTGCGCCGCAGCAGCGCGGCCACGGCGGCGGCCACCTCGGCCGGAGTGAAATCCTCGAAGAGCGGCTCCAGCACCAGCATCTGAGCGGAGATGTCCTCCTCGCGGATGGCGCGGCGGATGGTGGCGCGGAAGGCCCGGACGTCGTCACGCCCCGCCGGCTCCTCGCCGCTGATGCCGGCCGGATGCGGCTCCAGGAGCGCGCGCTGGGCGATCTGCCGCAGGTGCGCCAGCTCGCGCGGCAGGAGGAGGACGAAGCCCGTCATCTCCCCGCCGTGCAGCGCGCGGAGCGTGACCTCGTCCGCCGGGACGTCGAAGGAGATCACCGTCGCCGGGTTGCCGCCCAGCGTGGCGGTGATCTCCTCCGGGCCGGCGCCGGAGGAAAGGACCGCCACGTCCACGTCGTCGTCGCCCGCCTCGCCCGCGATGAAGCCGCGCAGGGCGAGCGCCTCAGCAACCTGCGCGGCGCGCTCTTCGCTGCGGCACACCAGCACCGGGGGCGCGTCGCCGTCGCGGTCGCCGCCCAGCAGGCGGGCCACCGTCTCCAGCTTCTCGCGCTCCGAGACGATCACGTAGCCGAATACGCCCGTCGCGCTCTGCGGCTCCACCGATGCGGGATCGGCGGGGGTGGGCGGGTAGCGGAGGGCGCGCTTGATGCGCCGGTCCACCATGTCCTCTACCCCGGGCGTCATGTCGGCGCTGAACAGGACGCGCTGGGCGGCGCGCGGGGCGTGGTCGAAGAGCGTCTCCGCCGCTTCCCAGCCGCCCATCGCCTCGATCTCCGACGCGCCGTCCACCACGATCGCCTCCAGCGACTCCAGCTTGACGCCCGAGGTGCGCACCGCTTCGAGCACCTCAGCCGGCGTGGCGACCAGGATGTCCGCCTCGCCCGCGGCGGTGCCCCACCCGCGGCCCGAAGCGGTCACCGTGAGCCCCACGGCCTGCGCCAGCGGCACCAGCTCCAGGGTGGCGCGCTCGGCGTGCTCGGGCGAGGCGGCGAGTACCAGTACGCGCGTGCCGGTGGTCTCTTCGGCCTCTTCCGCGGCGGCGTCGTCCGCCTCCTCGCGCGCTTCGATGCGGTCCAGCACGCCCAGCCCGTAGGCCAGCGTCTTGCCGGCGCCGCTCCCGGCGCGCGCCACCAGGTTCCCCTCGCGCCGCAGCACGGGGATGGCGGCCTGCTGGAGGGCGGTGGGGCGCTCGAAGCCGCCCTCCTCCAGCGCCGCGAGGAGCGGCTCGCGAAGCCCGAGGTCGTTGAACGAAGCCATATCTGTCAGTCCGGTGAATGTCTCGTGGGTACGAAAGCCGGGGAAGATAGCCCCTCGCAAAGAGTTTGCCTACCGCGAGACGTTGACGCGCCACGGCCCCAGCCGGTATCCTCCGCCCCTTCCACCCACCCCGAGCACCCGACGATGTCCGATCCGCGCCCCACCCACGACGCACCGCCGCTGGCCGGTATCCGCGTGCTGGACCTGAGCCGCGTCCTCGCCGGCCCGCTCTGCACCATGGTGCTGGGCGACCTGGGCGCGGACGTCATCAAGGTGGAGCGCCCCGGCTCTGGCGACGACACGCGCCAGTGGGGGCCGCCCTGGGCCGGCGACGAGTCCGCGTACTTCCTGTGCGTCAACCGCAACAAGCGCTCGGTGGTGGCGGATCTGAAGAGTGAGGCGGGGCAGGCGCTCGTCCGCCGCCTGGCGCGCGAGGCTGACGTGGTGTTGGAGAATTTCGCGCCGGGGATGCTGGACGGCTGGGGTCTCGGCTACGACGACCTCGCGCGCGACAACCCGCGCCTCGTCTTCTGCTCTATCACCGGCTACGGCAGCGACGGGCCGGAGGCGGGGCGCCCCGGCTACGACTTCGCCGTGCAGGCGCGCGCCGGGTGGATGGCGGTCACGGGCGAGCCGGAGGGCGCGCCGTCCAAGGTGGGCGTGGCGGTGGTGGACGTGCTGACGGGGCAGAACGCGGCCATCGCCGTGCTCGCCGCCCTGCGCGAGCGCGACCGCAGCGGGCGCGGGCAGCGTGTGGAGGTGTCGCTCTGGGATTCGGCGCTGGCGGGGCTGGTGAACGTGACGCAGGCCGCGCTCGTCACCGGCCGCGAGCCGCGGCGCTACGGAAACGCGCACGCCACCATCGTCCCCTACCAGGCCTTCGATGCGGCCGACCGCGCCGTCGTGGTGGCGGTCGGCAACGATGCCCAGTGGCGCCGCCTCTGCGCCGCCATCGGCGCCGACGCACTGGGCGCCGATCCGCGCTTCGCCACCAACCCCGGCCGCGTGGAGCACCGCGATGCCGTGGCCGGCGCCCTGGCCGAGCTGTTCCGCACCGCGCCCGCCGATCACTGGCTGGCGCGCATGGAGGAGGCCGGCGTCCCCTGCGCCCCCGTGCAGTCGGTGGGCGAAGCGCTGCGCGACCCGGCCCTCACCGAACGCGATGGGGTGTGGTGGATGGAAGGCGACTCGTTCGGCCGCGTGGGCACCATCGCATCCCCCTTGCGCTTCGACCGCACGCCCGCCGCCCTTCGCCACCCCGCCCCCGCGCTGGGCGAGCACTCCGCGGAAATCGAGGCGACCGGCTGGGGCACGGCCCCCTCCCCCCGGCCCCCTCCCCCGCCTGCGGGGGCGCAGGGCGGGTGAGGGGGAGAACTGCCGTACGTACGGCAAATGCCTGCCCCCTCACCGCACCCCGCCGCCGCGCCAGACCGCTTCAGCGGTCTTCCCGTGGTTCCAGCCGGGGATTCATTCATTTCATCCCCCGGTGACACGGCACCGGTCTAGGCTAGCGCGCACCAACCCCGCCCCGAACCTGCGAAGGCAGGTTTCCCGCGGTTGTTGCAGCGGTTTCAACCGCCGGTTATCCGGGGATGCACCCTCACGACCCGCAGCAGCTCTCCCCCGCCGCCCCCGCCGTCGCCGCAACCGCCGGCTGCGCGGCCGCACCCCCGGCCGCAACTCCATCATACCGGTCGTGGTGGCGGAGCCAGCCCATACCCTCGCCGTTCAGGTCCGGCATCCCGTCCCACCCCTCCATCCGGCCGCCCGGGGTGAGGTCGAGGAGCTGGTAGGTGGAGAGGATCGCGTCCAGGCCACGGCCGTAGGTGGAGTAGCTGTGAAAGACGCGGTCGCCGTCGCGCACGAAGACGCTGAGGCCGGGCTGCTCGCCCTTGAGGTGGTAGTTCTCGCCCGCGGCCCGAAGCGCGTCGGCGTCGCGGAAGTTGTACTCGACGGGGGCGACTGACTCGTCCAGGGTGACGTGGAAGTCGTAGTTGAAGTCGCTGCCGAACGAGGAGACCCAGGGCACCGTCCACCCCATGCGCTCCTTGAACGGCAGGATCTTCGACATCGGCGCGCGGGAGACGAAGACGAGCGACGTGTCGCGCGCGTGGAGGTGCGCCAGGTGCCCGACGTTGTCCGCCAGGTGCGAGCAGCCGGGGCACCCCTCGTCCTCGTCCGGATCGAACATGAAGTGGTAGACGATGAGCTGCCGGTGCTCGCCGAAGAGGTCGCGCAGGCTCAGCCGGTCGCCACTTGGGCACTCGAAGACGTACTCCTTGTCGATTTCCACCATCGGGAGCGTGCGGCGCTCGGCGTTCAGCGCGTCGCGGGCGCGGGTCGCCTCCTTTTCCTTGGCCAGGAGCTCCAGGCGCGCGGCGCGCCACTCCTCGCGCGATACGATGCGCGGGCCGGGTTCCGTGTTCAGGGTCAGCATGTGGGGCTCCTTGTGAAGAGGGCACTACGCGCGGGTGCGCAGGTGCTTAGCGAGGCGGTCGTGGCTCGACGCTTTGGGCGAGCTACCCGTCCTTCAACGGCCCCAGGACCTTGTAATGGCTGAGGAGGGCGCCGGTCGGCAGCGCCTTCGTGCTGACGAACTCGAACTTGCGCGCCGGGGTACCCTCCGCGAAGAAGCGCTTCCCCGTGCCCAGCAGGGCGGGATAGACGACCAGCACGACCTCTTCCGCGAGCCCGTGCTCGAGAATGGTGGACGTCAGCGTGGAGCTGCCCGAGAGGACGAGATCCGGGCCGTCCTGCGACTTGATGCGGCGAACGTCCTCGACGAGGTCCGGCCCCACGGCCTCGAACGGGCCCCACTGCAGGCTCTCCGGACGATGCGTGGCGACGTACTTGGTCGCCGCGTTGAGGCGGTCTCCGAACGGACTGCTCGGCGCCGTCGGCCAGAAGCCCGACCAGCTGTCGTAGGTGCGCCGGCCGAGGAGCAGATCGAACTCCTCGCCATGCGCGGCGAGCAACTGGTCCCGGCCGGCGGGGGTGCGGTAGGGCGCCGTCCAGTCGGAGTACGGAAAGGTGCCGTCGTCGTCGGAAACCTGCATCACACCGTCCAGCGAGATGTGTTCGATGACCTTGAGCTTTCTCATCAGGTGGTGCCTCCTGGGTTAGATCCGTGCCGGGACTTCTTACTACGGAAACGACGAACGGGACGCCGTGAATTCGACAGGTCAGCCGGCGCAGGCAGATTCGGCGCAGCGGTGGCGCGGCTCGGCCGGAGCGTCCGCGTTTGCGCGCCCGTTCCACGCCGCGCGCAGCTCGCCGGCGAACGCGCGGAGCAGGTACTCCGTCTTCGGTGCGACCCCGCACGCTGTGCCTGCGCAGACGACGCGGATGCTCTCGCCGCGCCAGGGGTCCGCCTCCACCGTGGCCGCGCCGCCGCAGAAAGGGCAGGGGAGAAGGGGTCCGATGGACTGCCGCAATGGATGAACTGTGCTTTCTATCACGTGGTCCTTCCTTCAGCATGGGTGCAGGCGCCTGATCGTCGAATCGCGGATGTTTTGATCTCCATCTATCGCATCAAAGCCGGGCGGCGGCGGAGGTCGCGTCGAAGCGGTCGCGCAGGTCGAGCGCTGCATCCGCGCCGAGCGCGGATACGACGCGCGCGTGCGCTTCCGTCCAGAGCGGGAGCGCATCCGCCACCATGCGCTCCCCCGCCGGCGTCAGCAGCGCGAGCCGCACCCGCCGGTCTGCGGGGAGCCGCTCGATGCGCATCAGCCCCGCCTTCTCCAGCGGCCGCAGGTTGCGCGAGAGCGTGGTGCCGTCCATCGCCAGGATGTCGGCGAGGCGGGCCATCGTCGCGCCCTCGCCGCCGCACATCGTCACCGCGTTGAGCAGGGTGAGCTGCGTCGCCTGGATCCCCAGGGGGCGCAGCGCGTCGTCGTACATCCTCGTCAGCGCGCGCGACACTCGCCGCGCCCTGAAGCAGAGGCAGTCGGCGGTCATCACGCGGGCGGCATCCTGGTGTTTTTCTGTCATCCTGAACAATGCGCCTCTGAGTCTTTGTCCGTCCCAATCTCGTGGCGCGTAGCGAAGGATCTACTGCGCGTTCCGAGGGGCTCGTGGTTACCCGCCGGCCTCCCGCCTCGCCGGCTAGATCCTTCGGTCGCCGCAGGAGATAATCGTGCATCGCGGGCCTGGGTGCGGGCGGCTCCCTCAGGATGACAAAAGGGGGGACGCGACGCCTTGGCACTTGGCACTTGGCACTTGGCACTTGGCACTTGGCACTTCGCACTTGGCACCACCGCCTGATCTGTCATCCTGAGCGACGCGCCTCACAGTCCTCGCCCGTGCTCCGTCCTGTGGCGCGTAGCGAAGGATCTACTGCGCGTGGCGAGACGCCCGGCCTGGGACACATGCATATGCACCTTTCTCACGGCACAAGCGCGGCGCTGCTACGAGGCGCCCTCCGCGCAGGCGCGGGCGCGCTCCAAGAGGAAGGTGCGCTCGCGCATGTTCTGCGTGAGCGTGGCGGCGCGCGAGAACTCCTCGCGGGCCTCTTCCATCCGGCCGAGCTTCGCCAGGAAGTCGCCGCGCACGCTGGGGAGAAGGTGGTAGCCGCGCATCGACGGCTCCGACGTCAGCTCGTCCACCACCTCCAGCCCCGCCGCTGGCCCGAACGCCATCGACAGCGCCACCGCCCGGTTCAGCTCCACCACCGGCGACGGCGCGAGCTGCGCGAGGGCGTCGTAGAGCGCCGCGATGCGCACCCACTCGGTCTCCTCCGCCGTGCGGGCCCGCGCGTGGCACGCGGCGATGGCGGCCTGCAGCGCGTACGGCCCCAGCGCTCCGCCAAGCGCCTCCGCCCGGGCGAGCGCCGCCAGCCCGCGCCCGATCAGGAGGTGGTCCCAGCGCGAGCGGTCCTGCTCCAGCAGCAGCACCGGCTCGCCAGACGGCCCCACGCGCGCTGCCAGCCGCGACGCCTGGATCTCCATCAGCGCCACCAGCCCGTGCACCTCCGGCTCGTCCGGCGCCAGCCCGGCCAGGATGCGCCCCAGCCGCAGCGCGTCCTCGCACAGCGCCGGCCGCACCCAGTCGTCGCCCGCCGTGGCCGAATATCCTTCGTTGAAGATCAGGTAGATCACCCCCAGCACCGACGCGCGCCGCTCCGCCAGCTCGGCCCCGCGCGGCACCTCGAAGGGGACGCGCGCCTCGGTCAGCGTCCGCTTGGCCCGGACGATCCGCTGCGCCACGGTGGACACGGGGACGAGGAAGGCGCGCGCGATCTCCTCCGTCGTGAGGCCACCCAGCATGCGCAGCGTGAGCGCGACCCGCGCCTCCATGGTGAGCACGGGGTGGCAGCAGGTGAAGACGAGGCGCAGGAGGTCGTCGCCGATCGGGTCGTCGATCGCCTCGTCCAGGTCGGGGACGGCGGCGTCGAGCTGGGCCTCGATCTCGTGCGCGATCTGCCCTTCCTTGCGCTCGTGCAGCGAGCGCTTGCGCAGCAGGTCGATGGCGCGGCGTTTGGCGGTTGCCATCAGCCAGGCGCCCGGGTTCTCGGGCACCCCCGACTCCGGCCACCGCTCCAGCGCGGCCACCAGCGCGTCCTGCGCCAGGTCCTCGGCCAGGCCCACGTCGCGCACCATGCGCGCGAGCCCCGCGATCAGCCGCGCGGACTCGATTCTCCAGACCGCGTCGATGGCGCGGTGCGTGTCGGCGACGCTCACGGCGAAGTCGATCACACGATCACTTCGCGGACCTCGGAGGTCCCCTCGCCCGCCACACCGAGGAACTGCCCCGCGAGCTGCACCGCGTCGTCCATCG
Source organism: Longimicrobium sp. (assembly GCA_036387335.1). Classification (NCBI taxonomy): domain Bacteria; kingdom Pseudomonadati; phylum Gemmatimonadota; class Longimicrobiia; order Longimicrobiales; family Longimicrobiaceae; genus Longimicrobium; species Longimicrobium sp. Next base: position 22,160 of record DASVTZ010000137.1, on the reverse strand, counting down.
AGGGCACCTCGACCAGCGCGAACCCGGCCACCAGCTCCTTGGCTTCGGCGAAGGGGCCGTCCGTCACGTTCAGCTTGCCGCCGGCGAGGCGCACGCGCGCGCCCCTCTCGCTCGGATGCAGCCCCTCGGTCGCGAGCAGCACGCCCTTTTCCTTGAGCTCCTGCATGAACACCCCCATCTGCGCCAGGTCCTTGCACGCGGGGATTCCTTCGAAGTCCTTCTCGGTCTTGAACATGATCATGTAGCGCATGGCTCGGTCGCTTCCGGGTGGCGGCGGGTGTGGGAGACTCCGCGCACGATTGCGAGCGACGGTTTCTTTCGCAAGGGCGGGAACGGGTCTCCTCTACTCCGCCGTCCGCAGCGGAACCAGGGCGAGGAGCCTCGCGTCGCGCAGGTAAAGCCCGCCCCAGACCATCGCGGCGATGTAGACGGGGAAGAGAATGTGGCTGAAGAGCGGGTTGCCGACGCGCACGTGCGTCGCGATGGCGCCGCCCAGGTAGCCGGTCAGCAGGATCGCGCCGAGGACCGCGGTGCGCGGGATCGCGTAGAGCGCCACGCACGCCAGCAGGATGATGCCGATGCCGACGCCCACGTCCGCGGGGTAGCCGAGCTGCGCCATCGCCTCCCGTACCGGCGCGACGTTCGCCACCTTGCCGGCGCCGTCGAAGGCCAGGAAGAGGATGGGGATCGCCGTCAGCACCCGGCCGGTCCAGAGCCGCGAGGCGGGGATGGAGAGCGAGGTGGCGCGCGGGGCCGCGTGGCCGATTGCCTGGGTAGTCATGGGAGCATCTCTCGGGAGGAAGGGGGATGGTGGTAGCGGTCAGTGCTGCGCGGCGTCGAAGTCCGCCATCTCGAACACCTGGCGGATCTCGATCTCGCCCTCGCTGCCGGGCGTGGGGTTGGGGCAGCGGCGAGCCCACTCCACCGCCTCGTCCCTGGACTTCGCCTGGATCAGCCAGAACCCGGCGACCAGCTCCTTCGCCTCGGTGAACGGGCCGTCCACCACCGTGCGCCCCTCCTCGGTGAAGCGCACGCGGGCGCCTCGCGAAGTGGGGTGCAGCCCCTCCGCGGCGAGCAGGACGCCGGCCTTGGCCAGCTCCTCGTTGTACTTTCCCATCGCGGCGAGCAGCTCCTCGCCGGGCAGCACGCCCGCCTCGGAGTCGCGGCTCGCCTTCACCATCATCAAGAATCGCATCGCTCCTGGGCTCCCGGTCTCGGTGTGAAGGAGCGCGGCTGAATCGCCGCTCTACCTTCACGTCGAACGAGGCCTCACGATTTCGACACGCCCCTTCGCCGCGAGCGTGCGATCGCCGCGTCCACGCTCCACTCTCCCGCGCCCGCGAACACCAGGTAGAAAAAGAAGAAGCAGTACATGATCGCCGGGATCCCGCCGTTGGAGGTGGGAAAGAACCCCATCGGCGCGTGGAACTGGAAGTACGCCACCGCCATCATCCCCGAGAGGACGAACGCGACCGGGCGCGTAAAGAGCCCGATGACGATCAGCGCGCCTCCCACTACCTCCAGCAGCCCCCCGATCCCCATCTGCGACATCAGCGGAATGGGCTCCATTCCGGGAGGCCCCGGCGGGTACTCGAACAGCTTCATCGTCCCCGACGTGATGAAGATCAGCCCCGCCACGATGCGAAAGATGCTCAGCACGCGTCCAGCCCACGGCGAGGGCGACGGCTCGAAGATCGACATCGGTGCTCCGAAAAGATGTGAAGGTGGAGATCTGCCGCCCTACATGGTCTTCAGGTGCTCCACCAGCCGCGCGAACGTCTGCTTGCCCAGCTCCACCGCGCCGAAGCCGACGGCCTCCCGCACCTGGTCGGCGGTCTGGAAGCGCATCCGCGAGGTGACGTTCGTCCCGCCGTTCTCCTCCGTGAACGTCACCGTCACGTGGAAGTCGCGCTCGCGGGTCACGCCGTCGCCGTGGTTGTAGACGAGGCGCTCGGGCTCCACCACCTCGATGTATTCGACGAGGTTCGGGTAGTCGGTGCCGTCGGGCCCGTGCATGATGAAGCGCCACACCCCTCCCGGCCTCACCTCCATCTCCGAGGTGGTGGTGGTGAAGCCGTTCGGCCCCCACCACTTCGCCTTGTGCTCCTCGCGGGTCCACGCCTCCCACACCAGCTCGCGCGGCGCATCGTACGTGCGCGAAAGGATGATCTCGCGCTCGCCTGCGGCGTCATTCCCCTGTGCCGTCATCGCTCCTCACCCTGGTCTGGAGTTGCTTGAGGTACTCGTCCAATCGTCCGAGGCTGTCCTCCCAGAACTTCCGGTACTGATCCACCCACTGGTCCACCTCCCTCAACCGCTCCGCCTTGAGCCGGCATGGACGCCACTGCGCCTCGCGCCCCCTCTCGATCAGCCCCGCCCTTTCCAGCACCTTGAGATGCTTGGACACCGCCGGAAGGCTGATCTCGAACGGCTCCGCCAGCTCCGTCACCGTCGCCTCGCCGCCACTCAACCGCGCGAGGATCGCCCGCCTCGTCGGATCGGCGAGCGCCGCGAACGTCATGCTGAGCCGGTCTTCCGCCATGTGTTTCACCCATCGGTTAATTAACCTAGTGGATAAATAAGGTGTACGGGGCGGGAAGTCAACGGGCGAGTGAACTCGCTGCAACAACAGCACAAAGTCCGCCTTCGCGGACTAGCGGTCTGATGCCGGTGTGCACGAGCCGGCTTCAGCCGCCTTCGCGTGGTTTCAGCCGGGGGCTTCAGCCCCCGGCGACCGGGCGCCGACCTCGCCCCCCGGAGCCTGCGAAGGCAGGCTTCCCGCGGTTGTTGCAGCGGTTTCAACCGCCGGACTCGGGCACCAACACCCGCCCTACTCCCGCGGCGGATCCCCGTGCTGGTACGGGAGCTGGTTGAACAGGTGGCGCACCACGGTGTCCACCTTGGAGGTGCGCAGCCGGTCGGTCCGGGCCACGACGACCGTGGCGGAGCCGTGGCGGTGCGCCTCCAGCGTCACGGTGCCCTCGGCGCCGGCGTAGGTGACACTGTGGCGCGATTCGGCGGTGCGCGAAAGCTCCGCACGCTCGGCAAAGATCTCGTCGGCGCGGGCGAACACGTCGCGCGTGGAGATCACGGTGCTGCGCTCGTAGTCGGACATCGGTCGTAGGTCAGTGGGTTCGGTTCAGCCGGCCACCAGGGCGCGGAGGTCGTCCACGCTAAGGGCGCCAGTCACCAGGCGAAGATCGGGCGCGGTGCCCAGCAGGATCGCCGGAGTCCCCGCGATCCCCAGCCTCCGCGCCTCCGCGAAGTCGCGCGCCACGTGCGCCGCAAAGGAGTCCACGTCCAGCACCACGCGCGTCTCCGTCGCGTCCAGCCCGAGCGCGGCGGCGATCTCCACCAGCACGTCGATGCGGCCGATGTCGCGCCCGGCGCCGAAGTACGCGGCGAAGATGGCGGCGCGCAGCGGGCGCCCGACCCCCTTTCCCTCACCGAAGCGCGCCAGCTCGTGCGCCTTGCGGGTGCGCGCGGCCAGCGGCGGGCGGCGGAGTGGGAGCCTCAGAGCGTCCGCCAGCGGGCGGACCGCGTCGGCTTCGGGGCCGCCCAGCGGGAGCCGCGCGGGCGCCGGGAACAGCTCGAAGGCCCGGAAGCTCGCGGCGATCCCTCCCTCGTCCTCCACCCTCGCCAGCGCCGCCTCGGTTACGTACGAGAAGGGGCAGGTGAAGTCCGTGAACACCGTCGCCGGCACGGGCGCCATGCGTCACCAGGAAAGGGGAGGGTCGCGGGCGCCCAATCTGCCCCGTTCCGGCGGGGGAGCGCAAGGCTGGCTCCTGCAAAGACGACGCCCCGCCCCGGAGCTTCCGGGGCGGGGCGTCGCACGGGCTGGAATCGGGTCAGCGCGTGATCAGCACGATGGCGCCCGAGCCGTGGTCCGGGCCGAAGCGCGCCGTGGCCGCGCTCCCGTCCAGGTACTGCATCTCGCGCACCTCGCTGAGCGCGACGTTCCGCAGGGCGCCCACGCCGCCGATCTTGGCGCCGTAGCGGTACACCCACACCTGCTCGCTGAGCGACATCGACGACTGCCCGCGGACGCGCAGCCACTGCGGATGCGCCTTCTGGATGAACGAGTACGCGTCGGGCTCGGTGCGGCCGGCGAGCTCCTCCTCCGTGACCTTGTTTCGGTCGCGGCGCGGGGCGTGGGCGGCGGGGGCGGCGGCCGCCTGTGCCACGGCTGGCGGCGTGGAAGCGGACGGCGCGGCCGGTGCGGCTTCCTGGGCCGCGGCGGCGCCCCCGGCGCAGAGGGAAAGGGAGGCTGCGAGCGCGATGCGACGGACGTCGAGGATTGGCATGATTGGGTCCTGGAAGGGGGTGGGTGGGGTATCGCCCCTGGTCGGGCGCTGCTGCGCGGGCCGGCTGTGTCACTTAGGACCCCGGCACCCGTGCATTGGTTGCCACGTAATCAGCGAACGGCGCGGCTCCGCCGGAAGTTTCAGGCGGTTTGTCGGGGATTCGATGGTGGAACGGATGGTCTCACGCGGAGGCGCGGAGACGCAGAGAGAGATGCAACTGCTTGGATGGTGCAGAGATAGGGAAAACACACGGGAGCGGGTGGAGCGCCGCTCCCGCATGTTTCGGGCGATAATTAGAGATTCGTTAGCGGAAGCAGCCGAGGGGAACGTCGAGCGGCGGGTACTGCCCCGGAAGGCTGAAGTGCCACCACTCCTTGGAATAATTGACGAAGCCTTCGGCGTTCATCGCCTCCACCAGCTTGCCGCGGTTCGTGCGCACGGCGCCGGTGGCGTTGGCGGTGTGGGCCGCCTCGCTGAAGGTGTCGTAGGGGGTGCCCATGTCCAGCTCCTCGCCCGTGTCCAGGCGGACGAGTGTCAGGTCGACGGTGTGGCCGCGGTTGTGGCCGCTCGACCGCGCCACGTACCCTTGGTCCAGCACCCAGCGGCGGTTGGTGCGCTCCGCCCAGTCCACCATCGCCAGGGTAGCGCGGACGGGGCGGTACCCGTCGAACACCTTGAGCCCCAGCCCGTCCGCCCGCAGGCGCGCCTGTACCCTTGCCAGCGCCCGCGCCGCCTCCGGGCGCAGGAGCGCGAGCGGGCGGTCGTACCCCGGCAGGCGCTCGCCCGTGAAGTTGTTGGCGGTGGCGTAGCGCACGTCCGTGCGGATGGTGGGGTCGGCCGCCTGCACGTTGGTGAGCTGCGCGCCACCGGGGATGGTGCACGTCTGCTCCGCCGCCAGCGGCGCCGCCGAGGCGCCCGGGGACGGGGAGGCGGCCGGGACCGCGGCGCGGACCGAGCAGGCGGTCAGCAATGCGGCCAGCAGGGTGCCCGCCAGCGTCTTCGCGCCACGGCTAGAACTCATAACGGCCTCCGTCATCGCCGAACTCGACGTGGGGGAAGATGGCGCGCGCGGCGGCGAGCTGGCCGTCGTGCACGTCCGGGGGAAGGTGGACCAGGACGAGCCGCCCGGCTCCCGCCTCGCGCGCGACCTGTGCGGCATCCTTTTTGGACGCGTGGCCAGGGAAGCCGCCCGTGGCCTCGTGCACCAGCAGGTCCGCCCCGCGCGCCAGCTCCACGATGGCGGGCGTGCGCTCGGTGTCGCACGAGTACGCCATCGTTCCGCCCGCCGCCGTCTCCACCCGCACGCCGATGGTGGGGACGGAGTGGACGCCGGGGGCGGCGGTGATCGTCCAGTGGTCGTCGCGCAGCACTTCGGCGCCCACCCGGTGCTCCACCGTGCGCCATTCGATGGCGGGGAGCGACCATCCGCTGGTGTCGAACGCCTCCAGCACCCGCCGCGCCTGCCGCAGCGCCGGCTCGATGCCGATCACCGGGATGGGCCGCTTGCGCCCCAACACCCAGATCCGCTCCATGAAGAGCGCGAAGCCGCCCGCGTGGTCCGGGTGCTCGTGCGTCACGATCAGCGCGTCGATGGCGTCCGGGTCGATGCCGGAGGCGAGGGCGCGCTGCACCACGTCGCCGCCGCAGTCGATCAGCACCACGCTCCCCTCGTCCTCCACGGCGAGCATGGTGGTGGTGCGTCGCGCGTCGCTGGCGGCGGCGCCGGTGCCCAGAAGGTGAAGAACGGCCATGGGTCGCCTCCTCGCTTACTTTTCTTCCTCGCCGCCCGTGTTGTTGCAGGGATGGTCCGGGTTGGAGATCGCCGCCGCGTAGTCGCGCTCGTAGCTCTCGGCCGCGTTCGCCTCGGTGGAGCCGGGCTGCCCGGGGCGCGGGGCGTTGCGCGCCGCCTCGCCCGTGAAGCGCACGGAGTCCTCCGCCGACTCCGCCGCCGCGGCCGAGTCCAGCAGCGCCGCGTGCCGCTCTCGCAGCTTGGCGTAGTCGAAGTACGCCTTGGAGAACGGGTACACCTGGTTCACGAACCCCCCGGGCGCCTGCGCGCGCAGCGTGTCCAGCGAGGAGATCTTGGTGTTGGCCTGGATCGCCAGCTCCTCGGCCACGCAGGCGGCGCGGTGGGCGGCGGTGCGCTGGGCGACTTTTTCGGTGTCGTCGCCGCCGCACGCGGCGAGCGCGAGGGCCAGAAGGAGCGGAAGGGAGATCTTGTGCGTCATGGTGGTGTGGGGGCGCGGAGTCATGCTTCGGCCTCGGGAAAGAAGAGGGCGCGCTCCACCAGCTCGCAGAGGAGGTGGATGATGGTGATGTGGGCTTCCTGGATGCGCTCGGTCGCCTGCGCCGGGACGACGAGCGCATGCGTGCACAGCGCGGCCAGCCGCCCGCCCTCGCGCCCCAGCAGCCCGATGGTGACGGCGCCGCGAGCGTCCGCCGCCTCCACCGCGCGGATGACGTTGATGGAGTTGCCGCTGGTGCTCAGCGCCACCAGGACGTCGCCGGGGCGCACCATCGCCTCCACCTGGCGCTGGAAGACGGAGTCCCAGTCGTAGTCGTTGGCCCAGCAGGTGAGCGTGGGCCCGTCCATCAGGTGGTGCGCGGGAAGTCCCGGGCGCTCCCGCTTGTAGCGCGCCACCAGCTCCTCCACCAGGTGCATGGCATCGCACGCGGAGCCGCCGTTGCCGCAGGCGTACAGGCGGTTCCCGGCGCGGAACGCATCGGCCACGGCATCGGCCATGCGAAGCACCTGGGGCGCCTGGCCGCGAAGGGCCAGCTTTACGCGCGCGGACTCGTCGAGCGCGTCACGGATCAGGGCGAGCGGATCGGGGATGCTCATGCGGTGTGGCAAGGGACACGGGTCGGGTGCGGGAGAATGTAGTATCGCGAGCGCCCCGGCGGGAGGGAACGGAGGGGGCAACCGAGGGGGAATGGGGAATGGGGAATCGCAAAACCCCAGGCCGTTTCCATTCCCCATTCCCGATTCCCCATTCCCCTCTTTTTAGCCGTCGTGCTCGCGCTGGCCGCCTGCAAGGAGGAGGGCGGCGAGCTTCCCATCCTCAAGCGCATCCCGCTCCCCGAGCCCGTCTCCGCCACGGCCACGCTGACGACCGACGACGCGGGGCGCGTGTGGGTGGGAGATGCCGGCCGGCTGACGGTGCTCGACACGCTGGGGCGCGTGACGGCGCGGATCCCGGTGGCCGGCGCGCCCGCGCGCGTGCTGCGGATGCACGGCGCGCGTATCTACCTCACCCGCGGGCCGCGCGACCTGGCGGTGGTGGACGCGGGTACGGGGCGCATCCTGGCGGAGCGGCGGGCGCGGCGCGCGGCGCCCGTGGTGATCGACCCGATGGCGCGCTGGGCGTTCACGACGGCGCGGTGGGGCGGGGTGCTGGGGCTGGACACCCTCCTCGTCACCCGCTGGGGATGGCCGGAGGCGGGGTCGGAGGCGGGGGCGCTCGCCATCTCGCCGCTGGGCGACCGCGTGTACCTGGCGGTCAACGGCGACGACGACCGCTCTCCCGCCCTGCAGGTGCGCGACGCCTACAGCGGGCGCGTGCTGAGTGGATGGGAGCCCCCCGCCCCCATCCGCGGCCTGGAGGCCGCCGCCGACGGGCGGCTCTACGGGTGGGACGACGACGGCGCCTTCGCCCTTCGCCACACGACGGGCGGGCTGGCGGAGGTGTGGCGCGTCTCGCTGGGAAGGGCGGGGCTGGAGCGGATCGACGCGCTGCGCGTGTCGCCGTCGGGGGCGCGCATCGCGGTGCTGGCGCGCGGTGAGGGCGGGGGCGTGCGCGTGCTGGACTCGGCGGACGGGCGCGTGGTCGCCCGCGAAGGCGAAGCGCCCCCGGACGCCGCGTGGGACGTCCGGGGGCGCCTGCTGGTGCTGATGACGCGCGAGGTGCGCGTCGTCCGCTGACCTAGTGGCCGGTGATGTCGTCGCCGTCGCCCACCTTGGCCTTGCGCGACATGATTCCCAGGATGAGGAACGGCATCAGGTTGTAGAACAGCACCACGGACGCGGCGCCCAGCAGGAGGTAGTTCCCGGTGATTGCCGCGTAGAACCACGCCACCGTTGCAGGGAGGGTGATCAGGACCCCTCCGATCATCGCGATCTTCATCCTTCTATCTCCGGAAGCGTGTTTCGCCGGTGTTCGTGACCTGTGTCCCGCTCTGAGCCGGCGCCAAGCTACGCGCCCCCCGGCGCCCGGGCAAGATTGCGGGCAGCATGTGTGCCAGGGAAGTGCGTTAGTGCGTGAGTGCGTGAGTGCGTTGGCGCCGTGCGTCCGCCCTGAGGGAGCCGCCCGCGCGAAGCCGACGAGGCACGAGCTCCGCGGATCACCACGAGCCTCTCGCCACGCGCAGTAGATCCTTCGCTCCGCGCCAGAGGTTCGAGCACGGGACACGACGGAGAGGCGCGTCACTCAGGATGACAGAGGCCGGTCAGACCCGGGTCTGCGTGTATTCGCAGGGGAGGCCGCGGACGAACGCGGTGACCTCGCCGCGGTTGGCGATGCGGGTGGGGAGCAGCCACGCCTTTTCGCCGCTCTTGAACTCGATCTCGGTCCGCCAGAGCTGCAGTTGGTCGGGGCGGCCCGGGTCGGGGCGGACCTGGTCCACCACACGCTGCAGGTCGCTCCAGGCGAGCCACTGGCCGTCGTTGCGCTCCAGCCCCTCGTCGGAGAAGTAGCGCACCGACCGCGAATGGCCGCGCCGCCCCAGCCACATCACCCCGCCAAACGTCGCCAGCATCAGCACGCCGATTCCCAGGGGCCCGACTTCGATTCCATCCTTTACCCCTCCGTACAACGACAGCAATCCCAGCGGAACCATGATCACGCCGAGTATCGCGGCCATCACCGGCTGCATTCTGCTCGTCTGCACGTCCAGGCGGTTCATCGTCCACTCCTGGCTGGGGAGAGCGCCCGTCCGGGGCGCGCGGGCAGCCGCGAAACACCCCTCGCTCCCGCAGGGCCGGCGCAGCTGCCTTCAGAAAAAGCGCGCAACGCGCTCCGCGCACAAGGTTCCTGTTCGCGAGCCCCCGAACGCCTTAGGCATCGCGCAGCTCAGGGGCGAACTCCGCGACCATATCCGCAAATGAGGTCGTTTCCATCTCGCCGCGAGCGACCGCCTCACGGCGGGGAACCGCGACCGTTGCGAGTTCCCGGTTCTCGAGCCGATCGATCATCTCCAGCATCGACTCGTAGTGCCGGTAGCTCAGGTAGACGCCATGCGGCTCGTTATCCCTCTGCACCACGACGATCCCGCCCTCGTCCGCGCGCGCCAGAATGTCCGTGGTTCGGCGGCGGAGGTCCGTTATCGTGGCGATGGTCGTGTTCTCGTCCGCTCTATGCATGATTTGCGGGGTAGAGGGTGTGCTGAATTTGGCTCCATCACAAAGTGCGCTGTCGTTCGCCGTTCTGAACGATTACTGTTCCACGAGCATTCAATCTGGCGGCGGCGCTGATCTTTCCCGGGCGCGCCGGTGTAGGATTCCGCCGCACGCGCAGCCCGCATCCCTCCGTCCGACCCTCCCGATGCCGATACCGCAGGATCAGGCCCTCCAGGTGGCCCTCCGCCTCGCCCGCGGGCGTCCGATGCTGGAGCTCGTAGACCTCCTGCAGCCGACGCCCACGGAGGAGACGCCGGCGCCGGAGCGCGTTCCCGGGCTGCGCGACTGGAGCGGGGCGGCGCATCGCAAGCGCGTCGAGTTCGTGGCGGCGCTCGGCGCCGAGATCCCGCACCTGACCGGCGAGGCCGAGCGCCCCGGCCCCTCCACGATGCGCGGGAGCATCGAGAACTACATCGGGATGGTGCAGGTCCCGGTGGGGCTCGCCGGGCCGCTGCGGGTGAACGGCATCCATGCGCGCGGCGACTTCTACGTCCCGCTGGCCACCTCCGAGGGCGCGCTGGTGGCGAGCTACGACCGCGGCGCCAACCTGCTGACCGCGGCCGGCGGGGCCATCTGCCTGACGACGACGGAGCAGGTGCAGCGCGCGCCCGCCTTCGTCTTCGAGGCGCTGGCGCAGGCGGCGCACTTCGCGGCATGGGCCACGGGCGAGTTCGAGGCGTTCCAGGAAGCGGTGAAGCGCACTTCACGCCACGGGCGGCTCCTGGACGTGGCGACGCACATCGAGGGGAACCACGTTTACCTGATCTTCGCCTTCCACACGGGCGACGCGGCCGGGCAGAACATGGTGACGATGTGCACCGCCGCCCTCTGCGAGGAGATCCTGGCGCGCACGCCGGTGCAGCCGCGCTACTGGTTCCTGGAATCCAACATGTCCGGGGACAAGAAGGCGACGGCGCTCTCCTTCCTGCAGACGCGCGGGCGCAACGTGACGGCGGAGGCGCGTATCCCGCGCGCCCTGGTGGAGCAGGTGCTGCACACCACGCCGCAACGGATGGCGGATTACTGGCGCGTCAGCTTCGTGGGCGGCGTGCGGACGGGCTCCATCGGCGTGAACGGGCACATCGCCAACGGGATCGCGGCACTGTTCCTGGCGTGCGGGCAGGACGTGGCGTGCGTCAGCGAGGCGAGCGTCGGCGTCACGCGGCTGGAGGTGACGGACGACGGCGACCTGTACGCCGCGGTCTCGCTTCCCAACCTGATCGTCGGCTCGGTGGGCGGCGGCACGCGGCTGCCGACGGCGCAGGAGTGCCTGCGCATCATGGACTGCCTGGGCGACGACCGCGCCGCCAAGCTGGCCGAGATCTGCGCCGCGCTCACGCTGGCCGGCGAGCTGTCGATCGTGGGCGCGCTCTGCTCCCACGAGTTCGCGAGGGCGCACGCCGCGCTGGGCCGCGCGGCGCCGCGATGAGCACGGCGGCTCCGGCGGTGCGCGCTCCGCTGGCGGCGCGGCTCTGGACGTACCAGCGCGAGCGCTTCCCCCTCGCCGTCTACCTGCCGCTGATCGGCATCTCCGCGGCGTGCGCGGCGATGTACTCCGCAGCGGCACGCGGGCGCCCGGTGCTCCCGCAGCTCTCCGTGCTCGCGGTCACCACGCTGACGGCGATCGGCTTCTTCTTCCTGCTGCGCGTGGCGGACGAGCACAAGGACGCGGAGCTCGACATCCGCGCGCGCCCCGAGCTCCCGGTGCCGCGCGGCCTGGTGACGCTCGGCGAGCTGCGGCGTGTGGGCGCGGTCGTAGTACTCGCGGCCGTCGCGGCGAACGCGCTGGTCGAGCCGCGCCTGCTCGCGGTGCTGGCGCCGGCGGCGGTGTGGGCGGCGCTGATGGCGCGCGAGTTCTTTGTGCCGGAGTGGCTGCGGGCGCGCCCGCTGGCGTACCTGCTGAGCCACATGGTGGTGATGCCGGTCCTTTTCGCCTACCTCACCGCGGCGGACTGGCTCGCGTCCGGCGCCGCGCCGCCGCGCGCGCTGGGCCTCTTCCTGGCGGTGGCGTTCCTCAACGGCCTTCTCGTGGAGATCGGCCGCAAGCTCCGCGCGCCCGCCGACGAGCGCCCGGGCGTCGAGACGTACACGCAGACGTGGGGGATGCGCCCCGCGTTTTTCGTGTGGCTCGCCGTGCTCGCGCTCGCGGCCCTGGCCGCTCTTGCCGCCGCGCGAGCGGCGGGAGCGGGCAGCATCGCGGCGCTGGGGCTCGTCCTGTCTGCCCTGCTCGCCGCCTGGCCCGCGATCGCGTTCCTGCGCGGCCCGAGGGCGTCTCGCGCGAAGGCGACCGAGACGGTCGCCGGCGTGTGGACGCTCGCCAGCTACCTCCTTCTCGGCCTCGCGCCGATCCTGGCGCACGGATGAGCGACACGGTGCTCGCGTCCGCGTACGTCGTCCCGCCCGGCACGGTCCCGGCGCTGGAGGAGGCCGGCGGCAAGGCGCGCAACCTGGCGCTGCTGCGCGATGCAGGCGCCGACGTACCGTCCTGGATCGTGGTCGGGACGGCGGCGTTTCGGCGCATCGTGCTGGAAGGCGCGCCCGCCGACACCACCGCGACGCCCGACCGCATCCTGGCCATCGACCTCCCCGCCGACTTCCGCGCGGAGGTGCTCGCCGCGCTCGATGCGGCCGGACTCGCGGACGCGCTCCTCGCCGTGCGCTCCTCCGCCGTGGGGGAGGATGGGAAGGCGGCATCGTTCGCGGGGCAGTTCGACACCGTGCTCGGCGTGCACGGCGAGGATGCGTTGTGGGATGCGTTGCGCCGCGTGTGGGCGTCGGCGTTCAGCGCGCACGCGCTGGCCTACCAGGCGCAGCACGGGGGCTCGGCGTCGCCGCGCATGGCCGTCATCATCCAGGCGATGGTGGACGCGGAAGTCGCGGGCGTCGCCTTCTCGGTCGATCCGGTGCGCGGCGCGGCGGAGACGCCGGTGGTCAGCGCCGTCTACGGGCTGGGCGAGGGGCTGGTAAGCGGCGAGCTGGACGCGGATACCTTTCGCGTCACCGGCGATGCGGTCGAGGCGGAGCTGGCGGACAAGGATCGCGCCTTTCGCCTGCGCCCCGACGGCGGCACCGATGTCCTCCCGGTGCCGGATGCGGATCGTAAGCGGCCTGCGCTGACCGACGACGAGGCGCGGCGGATCGCGGAGGCGGCGCGCTCGCTGGCGGAGAAGCTCGGCGGACCGCAGGACCTGGAGTGGGCGCTGTCGGCGGGCGGCCGGAGGCTGTTCATCCTCCAGGCGCGCCCCATCACCACGCTCCCAACCCCCGCGACCGGCGAGCGGCGGCTGTGGGACAACAGCAACATCGTAGAAAGTTACAGCGGGGTGACGACGCCGCTCACCTTCAGCTTCGCGCGCTCCGTCTACGAGGAAGTGTACATCCAGTTCTGCCGCCTCCTCGGCGTGGACGAGCGGCTGATCGAGCGGAACCGGCTCGTCTTCGCCAACATGCTGGGGCTGGTGGGCGGGCGCGTGTACTACAACCTGCTCAACTGGTACCGTGCCCTCGCGCTCCTCCCCGGCTACACCGTCAACCGCGATTTCATGGAGCGGATGATGGGCGTGCGCGAGAAGCTCGCCGATCCGCCCCCCGTGCCGCAGGTCGCCGGGCGCGGCGAGGACGCCATGCGCACGGCGAAGATGGTGTGGCGCCTGATCCGTGCGCAGCGTGGCCTCAAACGCGAGGTGCCGCTCTTCCACGCACGCGTCGATGCGGCGCTCGCCCCGCTCGCGGGCGTGGACCTGCGCACGTGGAGCGCGGAGGACCTGGCGGCGCTCTACCGCGACCTGGAGGAGAAGCTGCTGCGGCACTGGCGCGCGCCGCTGGTGAACGACTTTTTCGCGATGATCTTCTTCGGCGTCCTGGTGCGCATCGTGGAGAAGTGGCTCCCCGACGCGCCGCCGACGCTCGCCAACGACCTGCTGTGCGGCGAGGGCGGGATCATCTCCACCGAGCCCGCGCGCCTGCTCCTGCAGATGGCGGAGCGCGTCGCGTCCGATCCCCCGCTCGCCGCGTTGTTCGAGGAAGAGACTGACGACGCGCGGCTCTGGGAGCGGCTCGCGGCGGCGCAGGAGCACGCCGGCTTCCACCAGGAGCTGCGCGCGTACGTGGAGCGCTTCGGCGACCGCTGCGCGAACGAGCTCAAGCTGGAGACGCTCACGCACGGCGACGACCCGTCGTTCCTCGTGCGCCTGATCCGCACGTACGCGAGGGGCGGGGCGGTGCGCCAGGGCGGGCGCGAGGGGGAGATCCGCGCGGCGGCGGAGGCGCTGGCCCGCTCGCGGCTGAGCGGCGTGCGCAGGCGCGTCTTCTTCTCCGTGCTCGCCCAGGCGCGCCAGCGTGTGCGCGACCGCGAGAACCTGCGCTTCGAGCGGACGCGCGTGTTCGGGGCGGTGCGGCGCATCTTCCTGGGGATCGGCGCGCGGCTGGCGGAGGCGGGGCGGCTGGATACGCCGCGTGACGTGCTCTACCTGCGCGTAGACGAGATCTTTTCGCACCTGGACGGCACCGGCGTCACGGCCGAGCTGCGCCCGCTCGTCGCCCTGCGCCGGGCGGAGTTCGAGGCGTACGAGCGCGCCCCCGCGCCGCCCGACCGCTTCGAAACGCTCGGCCCGCCCGCCGATTTCACCGCCGCGCACGTGCTCCCCGCCGCGCACGAAGGCGCGCTCAAGGGGATCGGGTGCTCGCCCGGCATCGTGCGCGCGCCCGTCCGCATCGTCCGCGACCCCGCCCACGCGGGCGACCTCGCCGGCCACATCCTCGTCGCCGAGCGCACCGATCCGGGGTGGACGCTGATCTTTCCCGCCGTCGAGGGGGTGCTCGTGCAGCGCGGCTCCCTCCTCAGCCACTCCGCCATCGTGGCGCGCGAGCTGGGGCTGCCGTGCATCGTCTCCATCCCCGGCCTCATGGAGGTGCTGCGCGACGGGGAGGTGGTGGAGATGGACGGGACGGCGGGGACGCTGCGGAGGGTGGAGGTGGAGGGGTGATCCCGGCTATGTGCGGCGCGCCTGTCCAGGAGCGAATGAATTCGCCGCTGGAGACACGCGAAGTCCGCCTTCGCGGGCTCACGCATGGTTCGGCGTGCATCCCCACCTCATGTCATCCTGAGGGAGCCGCGTCGCCGATGCCCGGGGCGTACTCCGGACTCTCGCGGCGACCGAAGGATCTAGCCGGCGCTGGGCCGGGTTTCGCGCATCACGGCAAGCCTCTGCGCACGCGCAGTAGATCCTTCGCTACGCGCCAAACATTGGAGCGCGGGCGGGGCCGGGGTGGCGCGTCGCTCAGGATGACAAAGTGGTGTAGTTCCAGCGGCGAATTCGTGCGCTCCTGGGTGGGTCGGTGCCGATGAGCGGGTCGATCGAGCACCGCGCGTCATTCGGGTTTATCCGGTATGCGAGCGTTTGGGAGGACGCGGACGTGCTGTGCGGGGCGCTGGCACCCAGGGCGTGCGGCGGGCGGCTGCTGTCGATCGCGTCGGCGGGGGACAACGCGCTGGCGCTGTTGACGCTCGATCCGGCGGAGGTGGTCGCGGCGGATCTGAGTGGGCCGCAGCTCGCATGCGTGGAGCTGCGGATGGCGGCTTTCAGGCGGCTGGAATACGCCGGGGTGCTCGCGTTTCTAGGCGTGACGGAGGATGAGAGGCGTGCGGAGACGTATCGCGGCTTGCGCGGCGAGCTTTCGGACGGGGCGCGGGCGTTCTGGGATGCCCATCCGGAGATCGTGGCGCGCGGGATCATCCACGCGGGGCGGTTCGAGCGCTACCTGCGCACCTTTCGCACGCGCATCCTGCCCCTGGTGCATCCGCGGCGGCGCATCGAGCGGCTGAGGGAGCGCAGGACGCCCGCGGAGCAGGCCGCGTTCTACGCCCGCGAGTGGGACACGTGGCGCTGGCGGCTGCTCTTTCGCCTCTTCTTCAGCCGCGCGGTGATGGGGCGGATGGGTCGCGATCCCGCCTTCTTCACACACGTCGAAGGTACGGTGGGCGACCGGATCCTGGCGCGCACCCGCCGCGCCCTCACCAAGCTCCCGGCGCACTCCAATCCATACCTCGCCTACATCATGACGGGGAACTACCCGCCGGAGGCGCTGCCGCGCTACCTGCGCCCGGAGTGGTTCGCCGCCATCCGCGATCGGCTCGATCGAGTGACGCTGGTGCAGGGCGCCATCGAAACGGCGGGCGACGGGCCGTTCGACGGCTATAACCTGTCCGACATCTTCGAGTACATGCCCCCCGCCGAGCACGAGCGCTGCTACGCCGCGCTCGTCGATCGTGCGGCGCCGGGCGCGCGGCTCGTCTACTGGAACATGCTCGCCCCGCGCTCGCGGCCGGAGGCGCTCGCAGGCAGCGTGCACCCGCTGCGCGACGAGGCGGATGCGCTGCACGCGCGCGACCTGGCCTGGTTCTACGGCGCGCTGCACGTGGACGAGGTGGCGTGAACGCGGCCTGGCTCCCCCCTTTCGGCACCCTCGCCGGCGAGGCGGCGCGCGCGGCGATCGTCTCGGCGGCGCTCCTGGTGCTGTTCGTGGCGAGCGAGCTGTGGCGCCGCCGCTGGAATCCGCCCACGGAGTGGACGCGCAAGCTGGTGCACTTCGGAAGTGGCGTGGTGGCGGCGAGCTTCCCCTGGATGTTCGCGTCGCACTGGACGGTGCTGGCGCTGGGCGCGTCGTTCGCCGTCATCATCCTGGCGACGCGGCGGCTGGGGCTGCTGGGGAGCGTCCACGCGGTGGAGCGGCGTTCGGAGGGTGGCCTGTACTATCCGCTAGCCATCTACCTCCTCTTCGCGCTCGGCGCGGGCCGGCCCATCTTCTACCTGATCTCGCTGCTGGTGCTGATGGTGTCCGACACCGTCGCCGCGCTGCTGGGGACGGAGTACGGGCGGCGGATCTACGCCGTGGAGCGCGACCATCGCAGCTTGGAGGGCTCGGGCGCCTTCCTCCTCTCCACCTTTTTCGCGGTCCACCTCCCGCTCCTCCTGCTGACCGATACTCCGCGCGCGGCCACCGTGCTCGTCGCCGCGCAGATCGCGCTCACGGTCACCATCCTGGAGGGGATCAGCGTGGGCGGGAGCGACAACCTGGTCACTCCGCTCGCCACCTACTTCATGCTCACAGGGATGACGAGGCTTCCCGCGTACATCCTGGCGGGGCAGCTCGCGGTGCAGCTCTTGGTGACGGTGCTGGTGCTGCTGCTGGCGTGGAAGTACCGCTTCGTCGCCATGAGCACGGCGATGGGGCTGGCGCTGGTGGTGTACGGCGCCTACGCCCTCGGCGGCGCGGCGTGGACGGTCGCGCCTGCGCTGGCGGTGCTGATCTTCGTCATCTACTACGCCGTCGCGCGCCGCGTGGCGCCCGATGCGCCCTCCGGCTACCAGGTGCGCGGGCTGTTCTACGTGGCCATCGTGCCGACGATGCTCTTCTTCCTCGACTACGCGTTCGAGCACACCGTCGTCGCGCCGATCGAGGACCCGCTGTACGTGCCGTTCGTCGGCGCGGCGGCGGCGCAGTTGATGATCGTCTTCTTTGCGCACCTCCAGGACGTGCCTCGCCGCCGCCGTCGCCGCCTCTTCTGGCTGCGGGCGGGGAGCGCGCTGGTCGGGTTCCTGGTGGTGGTTCCCGCCGGGCTGGCGCTGAGCGCCACCGGCGCGACGATGTGGGGGTTGCTCTGCGCGGCGGCTGTCTGCGCGGTGTCGCTGGCGCTCTACTTCACCGTCGGCCGCCTTCCCGCGTGGCCGCGCGTGCCGCCCTGGGGCCTGCGCCTGCAGATGCTCAGCACCGCCGCCGCCACCGCGCTGATGGTGCCGGTGCACCTGTGGCGGATCGGCGCGGTGTGATGCGGCGGTTCAGCTGGATCGCCGCGCTGCTCCTGCTGGCGGCGAGCCCTGCGCAGGCGCAGGAGTCGGGGTGCATGGCGCGGCACCTGCGCGAGGCGGTGCGGCTGAACAGGGAGCGGATGCCGCTGTACTCGGAGCTGACGGGCGGCCGGTCGCGCGCGATCTCGCGGCGGCTGATCTGGGCGGAGAGGTTCTCGATGCCGGTGGCGTGGTACGTGGACTGGCGGGCTCGCAGGTTCCAGCGGCTCGGCATCTCCGTGGTCTGCGCCGACTTCGAGCCGATGGACCGCACCCCCGCCTTCCGCTCGCGCGTCGATGACCCGCCGCCCCTCTCCGCCTTCGCCCGCTCGTGAGGCTCGCCCGCCACTTCCACGGTCAAGAGAAGCGATACCTGCCGGCCCACGTCGCTATCCCCGAAGATCGGCGCAACTGTCCAGCCGCCCGCCTGCCCGCGCGCATACGAAACGTTTCGCGCGGGGACGATGGTTTCCCTTGCCTCCACGCCGATCCCCGCCCCTTCGCACCCGAACCCGTAGGGGCCGCCCCACGTGGCTGCCCGTGCCCCGCCGAAAACCGAAAACAGCCACCCGGCCGCCGAAGCGCCGGGTGGCTGTTCCCATTCCCCAGTCCCCATTCCCGCGCGGTTCTTACTTCGCGCCGGGACGGGCCGTACGCCGCTCGCGAATCCGCGCCGCCTTGCCGCGCAGGTTGCGCAGGTAGTACAGCTTGGCGCGCCGAACGCGGCCCTGGCGCACCACCTCGATGCTCGCGAGCATCGGGGAGTGCAGCGGAAAGGTGCGCTCCACGCCCACGCCGCCCGAGATCTTGCGGACCTTGAACGTCTCGTGCACGCCGCCATGCTTGCGCGCGATGCAGACGCCCTCGAACGCCTGGATGCGCTCCTTGTCGCCCTCGCGAACCCGCACGTTCACGCGCAGGGTGTCGCCGGGGCGGAACTGCGGAAGGCCCTCCCGCAGATATTCCTTCTGGGTCTCCATGAACGGATGCATCGCTCGATCCTCGTGTTTGTTGAAGTGTGAGAGGTTGAGGGGACCGCGCACCGCGCGCGGCGTATGTCCCCAACGTCAACTCGTTCCCGGCCGCTCCAGCAGCTCGGGCCGCCGCTCGCGGGTGAGGCGCTCGGCCTCGCTCCGCCGCCACGCGGCGATGCGCGCGTGGTCCCCCGAAAGGAGCACCGGGGGCACCCCCATCCCGCGAAACTCCGCGGGGCGCGTGTACGAGGGGGGGCTCAGCCACCCGTCGTAGAACGAATCGGTGGAGGCGGACTGGTGGTCGCTGATGGCTCCGGGAAGGAGCCTGACCACCGCGTCCACCACCGCCAGCGCCGGGATCTCGCCCCCGGAGACGATGAAGTCTCCCAGGCAGACCTCCTCCGTCGCCAGCCCTTCCGCCACCCGCTGGTCCACGTCCTTGTAGTGGCCGCACAGCAGAGTGATCTCCGGCTCCAGCGACAGCCGCACGGCGTCCTCGTGCGTGAACCTCTTCCCTCGGGCCGACATCAGGAGGATCGCCCCCTCGGGACGGTCCCGCCCTTCCGGCGCCAGCGACTCCACGGCCTCGAAGAAGGGGGCCGGCTTCATCACCATCCCCGCCCCGCCGCCGAACGGCGCGTCGTCCACCGTCTGGTGGCGGTCGTGGGTGAAATCGCGAAGCTGCACCAGCCTGTACTCCACCAGCCCCGCCGCCGCCGCCCGCGCCGGTATGCTCAGCCCCAGCGGCCCCCGGAAGAAGTCCGGGAAGAGGGTGACGACGTTGACGCGGAGCTTCACAGCTCCAGGAGCCCCGGCGGAGCCTCCAGCTCCAGCACCCGGGCCTCCACGTCGATGCGGCGCACCATCGCCTTCACGAAGGGGATGAGGAGCTCGCCCTTGCCGGGGCGGTCCACCGCCAGCAGGAAGCCGGAGGGCGCGTCGTACAGCTCGCGCACCGTCCCCACCGTCCCCTCGTCCGCCGCCACCGTCATCCCCACGAGCTGGTGGAGGAAGACCTCGTCCTCGTCCAGCGGCCGGGCCTCGCCGCGCGGGATCACCATGGTGAGTCCACGCAGCGCGTCCACGTCCGACTCGCGGCCGTGCGGGTCACGGGGGCCGATCTCGACCGCCTTCAGCAGCAGCCCGCCCTTGAAGGGCCTGGCCCGCTCGATGGTGAGCGAGCGGTCGATGGGGCGCCCGTCCGCGTCCGCCAGCCGCACCACGCGGCCGGTGGCGAAGACGTCCGTGGGATGGTCGGTCTCCACGCGGACGAACACTTCTCCCTTGATGCCGTGCGGCTTCTGCACCGCGCCGACGATCAGGAAGTCCCCCTCGGCCTCTGCCACTGTGCTGCTGCTCAGCCGGCGTTCTCTTCGGTCGCGTCGGCGGCGCCTTCGGCCGCGGGCGCATCGGCCGTCTCGGCCGCGGGGGCGTCGTCACCGCCGCCCGTCACCCGCTCGACGGCGGAGCGGACGGTGTCCGCAACCGCCGAAGCCGCGCTGGAAGCCGCGCCGGTCACCGCCTCGGCAGCCGACGAAGCCACGTCCGAAACCGCACCGGCGGCCGTGGAGGCAGCGCCCGTCACCGCGCCGGCCGCAGCCGAAGCGGCACCGGCGACGGCGCCCGCGGCGCCCTTGGCGGCGCGCCCGGCGCCCTGGACCGCACCGGTTGCGGCGGCGGCGACGTTCTCCACCACCGTGGGGGCGGGCTGGAAGACGCCGCCCTTCTTGAGGAGCGAGTTGACCGTGTCCGTGGGCGTGGCGCCCTGGCCGAGCCAGAAGAGCGCCTT
The DNA here is from genome assembly GCA_036387335.1 of Longimicrobium sp. Classification (NCBI taxonomy): domain Bacteria; kingdom Pseudomonadati; phylum Gemmatimonadota; class Longimicrobiia; order Longimicrobiales; family Longimicrobiaceae; genus Longimicrobium; species Longimicrobium sp. Next base: position 1,851 of record DASVTZ010000137.1, on the reverse strand, counting down.
GTCCCGATCGACCACGAGAGTCATGGGGTTGGTGGTCGGGTTGTAGTGGCCGATGTTGGCCACGAACCGGCCGTCGCGGGCGTTGGAGCTTTCCGCGATGACGATGCGGTAGTGCGGGGCCTTTTTACGGCCCATCCGGCGGAGGCGAATCTTGAGTGCCATTCCTGACTCCTGGTGGTGGATCGGGTGGCGTCCAGCCCGTGCGGCGGTTTGCCGGCATCAGTGTGCGAGCGGACGATCGAAACAACAAAGTGCCAAGTGCCTAGTGCCGAGTGCCTAGTGAGTGCAACGACTAGGCACTGAGCACTGAGCACTGGGCACTTACATTCGGGGCATCCCGCCCCCGAACGGCAGCCGGGGCATCCCGCCTTTCGGCATCATCCCCTGCAGCCCCTTCATCTGCTTCATGAACTTCTGCATCTCCTTGAACTGCGCCAGGAGACGGTTGATCTCCATCACGGGGCGGCCGCTGCCGCGGGCGATGCGGGCGCGGCGCGGGCCGTTGAGCATCTCGGGGCGGCGGCGCTCCTGAGGGGTCATCGACAGGATGATCGCCTCGATGTGCTTGAACTGCTTGGGATCGACCTTGACGTTCTTCAACATCTTGTTGTTCACGCCCGGGATCAGCTTCAGCAGGTTCTCCAGCGGTCCCAGGTTCTGGAACTGGCGAAGCGCGACCAGGAAGTCCTCCAGGTCGAACCGCCCCGCGCCCATCATCTTCTTCTCGAGCTTGGCGGCCTCGTCCTTGTCGAAGGCGCGCTCCGCCTTCTCCACCAGCGAGAGCACGTCGCCCTGCTGCAGGATGCGCCCGGCCATCCGCTCCGGGTGGAACTCCTCCAGCCCGTCGAGCTTCTCGCCCACGCCCAGGAACTTGATGGGCTTGCCGGTGACGCCGAAGATGGAGAGGGCCGCGCCGCCGCGTGCGTCGCCGTCCATCTTGGTGAGCACCACGCCCGTCACGTCCAGCGCGTCGTCGAAGCCCTTGGCCACGTTCACCGACTCCTGGCCGATCATCCCGTCCGCCACGAAGAGGATCTCGTGCGGCCCGACGGCCTCCTTGAGGCGGCGGAGCTCGTCCATCAGCTCCTCGTCGATCTGCAGGCGGCCGGCGGTGTCGAAGATGACCACCCGGTCGCGCTCGCTCTTGGCCAGCTCCAGCGCCCGGCGCGCGATGCCCACCACGTCGGTGGAGCCCGGCTCGGCGTAGACGGGGACGCCCACCTGCTCGCCCAGCGTCTGCAGCTGCTCCACGGCGGCGGGGCGGTAGACGTCGCAGGCCACCAGGCGCGTCTGGCGCATCTCGCGCTTCATGCGCCGCGCGATCTTGCCGGCGGTGGTCGTCTTACCCGAGCCCTGCAGGCCGACCATCATGATGACGGTGGGAGGGAGCGGCGCCAGCGCCAGCGGCGAGCGCTTCTCGCCGAGCATGGAGGTCAGCTCCTCGTGCACCACCTTGACGATCTGCTGCCCCGGCGTGACCGACTTCAGGACGCGCTCGCCCAGCGCCTTCTCTTCCACGCGCTTCATGAAGTCGCGCGTGACCTGGTAGTTTACGTCGGCCTCCAGCAGGACGCGGCGGATCTCCCGGAGCCCTTCGCGGATCATGGGCTCCGTGAGGACTCCACGCTGCCGCAGGCCGGAAAATACGCCTTCGAGCTTGTCGCTGAGCTGGTCGAACATCGGCGCCACCTGGATAAGACGAAAACCGCCGCCCGCGCGACGGCACGGGCGAGCGGGAGGTGCACAGCCCATCAATATAGACGCGGCGGGCGGTTTGGACAACCCGGGGCCCCACCCCCAGCGTCGCTCCGCGACGCATCCCCCTCCCCCAAAACCGCCTGGGGGAGGGGG
>DASVTZ010000136.1 GCA_036387335.1 Longimicrobium sp. | reverse complement strand
GAGCCTGCTCGTTCGCCGCCTCCACCGCCCGCACCAGCTCCTCCGCGCGCCTGTCCGACGTGTGCTCCTCCAGCGTCCGCTCGCGCGCCGCCCGCGCGATCCTGGCCAGCCCCTCGTGCGGCACGGCGAGCGCGGCCATCGCCTCCTCCGTGCTCCCCGCGGTCAGGATCTCCTCGCCGGGCGCAAAGAACTCGTCCAGCCCGGCCCACGTGTCGGTCAGGATCGGCACGCCGCACGCCGCCGCCTCGAAGAGCCGGCCGCTCGGGCAGTACCCCATCTCCGCCATCGCGCGGCGCGTGACGTTGAGCGTGAGGCGCGACGAGCAGTAGAACGCCGGGTGCTGCGCCGGCGGAAGGTGCTGCATGAAGAAGAGGTTGGGCGTCCACGGAAAGTCCTGCGGATACTGCGCCCCGCCGATCAGGAAGCGCCGCTCTGGAAGCCGCCGCGCCGGCTCCAGCAGGAGCGCCTCCACGGCCGCCTGCCGGTCCGCCGCGTACGTGCCCAGGTACGAAAGGTCCGCCAGCGCTCCTTCGAGCGGCGCCACGGGCCGGTGCACCTCGGGGTCGACGTGCCCATAGAGCGGCGCCACCCGCCGCGCCCCCAGCGTGGTGCGAAGCTGCGTCAGCGCCGCGCCGCCGGTAAAGGAGAGCACCAGGTCGAAGTCGCGCAGCCCGCGCTCCCCGATGTACGACACCGGCGCCCCGCTGCGCAGCGCGTCCAGGGTGACGGGCGTGTCCAGGTCGTAGAAGACGCGCGCGGGTGCCGGCGAGTCCAGCGCCAGCTCCGTGGCGGCGATCCCGTCCGGGCAGTACGAGGTGACCATCGCTACGTCCGCCTCGGCCGCGTGGCGGCGCGCGGCGGGGAGCACCTCGTCCCAGTCGCGGTAGAGGACCAGCTCGCCGCCGGGGATCTCCCACAGGTCGCGGCTGCCGGCGTAGTAGGGAACGTCTCGCTCGAAGAAGACCACACGGTGCCCCTGCCGGGCCAGCGCGCGGCAGAGCCCCCGCCAGAGCGTCGCGTGGCCGTTCCCCCACGACGAGCTGATGGTAAGGCCAAAGATCACCAGCTTCATCGGTGGAGCTCTCTCGCTGTGCGGGCGCTCGGACAGGGGCGGTCCTTCAACTCACGTGGGCCGCAAAATGCAGATACCGAGCCAGAAGCATCATCAACGAAGCTCCGCTCCCGCATCCACTTAGATGCTCTCGCGGCGCCATCTGGCGGAAGTGCAACGCCGGCCGCGCGATGCGCGACACGATGGTCGCGACGCACGGCCGGCGTTCGCTGTTTCGCGGCTCTTACCCGATGTGCAGCGCGAGCCAGCGGAGCATCTCCTCCATGGTCCGCTCCCAGTCCGACTCGCCCATCAGGTGCACGGCGCCGGGCAGCTCGACGTAGCGCGCCCGCTCCGATTCGCCGAGCCTGCGGTGAAGCTCGCGCGCGGGGCCGGGCGGCACGTTCTCGTCGTTCTCCGCCGTGATCGAAAGGAGCGCCACCCCGCGGAACGCATCCAGCCGGTGGTGCGGGCTGTCCGGCCGCGGCCACTCCGGAGAGCCGAGGATCGCCACCGCCGCCCGCACCGGCGTCTCCTCCAGCAGCGCGCGGTAGACGACGTAGCCGCCCATCGAGATCCCCACCAGCGCCACCCGCTCCGCGTCCGCGAGGCCCTCCTCCACCAGCGCCCGCACGATCCCGGGCACCTCGCGCGCCGTCTCCTCCACCAGCCCGAGCATGAAGCGGATCGTCTCCTCGCGCGACACCTCGATACGCGCATCCAGGTCGGGAAGCCGCCGCTCGCCGTGCCCGGCCGCGTCCACCCCCACCGCCAGGAACCCCGCCCCCGCGATCCTCTCCAGCTCCTTGCGGTGCGTCTCCTTGTCCACGCTCAGCCCGTGGAACCAGAGCACAGTTGGTAGCGGCGGCCTCGCGCCTGCGGGCACCGCGAGCAGCAGCGGCGCATCGCCGACGCGGCGCGCGATCCAATCGATCGGCAGCAGGATGTCGTCGACCATCTGCGGAGCTACCCCACCATGGTCGCGATCCACCAGGTGGTGCCGCCGGGGTCCTTGACGCCGCCGCGCTTGTCGGGGTCGTCCTTTTTGACCGACTCCTGCACGGACGTCGCGCCCGCCTCCAGCGCGCGGCGGTACGTGTCGTCCACGTCCGCGACGTAGACGTGTACGTGCGAGGGGACCGGCGGCCACCCCTCGGCCCCGTCGGCGAGCATCACGACCGTGTCGTCGATGCGGACCTCCGCGTGCATGACCTTGCCTGCGTCGCCCGCGAACCGGCGCAACTCGACGGCGCCGAAGACGCGCACCAGGAAGTCGATCGTCGCGCCGGCGCCGTCGACGATGAGGTAGGGGGAGACGGTTGTGTAGCCGTGGGGCTTGTGGGTGGAGCTCATGGCTGATGCTTCCGCGGGTTGGGAGGGCGCGAACAGGAAGAGTGGATCGCGACCCAGCAGGAGCAAGGCCCGTGCGCGGCTCAGGGAATGTGGCCGAGGCGCGCACGTAGGTGCGCCGCTCTGGATGGTCGGCGAATGGGGACCCTTAGACCGCCCAGCTTTTTGCCGTATTCGCGCCGGTGTAGAACTTGTAGCCCCCGTTCGGCACGTACAGCACGGCGTAGAACTCCGCGCACCGGAATTCCTTGAGCCACTTACCGACCGGAGGAACTGGATGCTGGGGCTCCTCGATGTGTAGCCGGTCACCTTCGACCGTTTCAGGAATGGCCACCCGCGAACCCTGCTTGCTCCTCGATCAGCGTCATGGCTGACGTGGGCTCTGGTCCTCACCAGAAGGCGCGAGTGAGCGCGGAGGAGCCGGCGTTTTCGGCTCAGACGCAGCCGCGGCGCGGGCGCTCCCGGGTGCGGCGCGCGCTGATCGAGTTCCTCTGGTTCGGCATCAAGAACGCACGTGCATGCTTGTTCGCCGGGCTGTTCTTCGTGGCCGTGTTCGCCGTCCCACGCGCGGGCATCCTGGGCATCCCGCGCTACGACCTCCTGCTCCTCATTGCACTCGCGATCCAGATCGGAATGCTGTGGACGGGGCTCGAAACGTGGGACGAGCTGAAGGCCATCACCATCTTCCACGTAATCGGCTTCGCGCTCGAGGTGTTCAAGACGTCCGACGCCATCCGCTCGTGGAGCTATCCCGACTTCGCCTACAGCAAGGTGCTCGGGGTTCCGCTCTTCGCCGGCTTCATGTACGCGGCCGTGGGGAGCTACATCATCCAGGCGTGGCGGCTCTTCGACCTGCGAATCCGGCATCACCCGCCCTACTGGATGGCGGGGCTGACCGCGCTTGCGATCTACGCGAACTTCTTCACGCACCATTACATCGCGGACCTGCGCTGGCACCTTGCCGCGCTGGCACTGGGGCTGTATGCCCGCACCACCGTGCTGTTCCGCCCCCTGGACCGCGACCGCGGGATGCCGCTGCTGGTGTCGTTTCTCCTGATCGGCTTCTTTGTCTGGCTCGCCGAAAACATCAGCACGTTCTTCGGCATCTGGAGGTATCCGGATCA
>DASVTZ010000135.1 GCA_036387335.1 Longimicrobium sp. | reverse complement strand
CTGCGCACGCACCTCACCGAACGGCTCTCCGCGGATCTGCGGCGGGAGCTGTTTTTGGCGCGCGCGCTGTACGCCACCCGCCCCACCGCACACCCGGACGAGGTGGCGGACTGGCTGGGCGCGCTCAGCAGCCGGCGCGTCACCATCGTCGCGCCGGACGGAAGGGTGCTGGGTGACTCGGAGGTGGATGCGGCGCGGGTGAGGCGGCTGGAGAACCACTCCGACCGCCCCGAGATCCGCGACGCGCGGCAGGGGCGCGACCGCATCGGCGTCGCGATCCGGCTCAGCAGCTCTCTGGGCGACGAGCAGCTCTACATGGCGCTGCAGGCGGCGGACGGGAACGTCATCCGCGTCGCCGATCCGCTCAGCGAAATGTATTCGGCGGTGGCGCGGGTGCAGCGCGGGATCTTTGGCGTGGGGCTCGTGGCACTGGTGCTGGCCGGGCTCCTCTCGCTCGGCTTCTCCATCGCCATCACGCAGCCGCTTCGGCAGATCGTCAGGGCGGCGCGCGCCATGGCCGCCGGCGACCTCACGCGCCGCGCGCGGCTCGGCGGGCGCGATGAGCTGGGGGAGCTCGCGGACGCGCTGGACCTCCTCGCGGGCGAGCTGCAGCGCCGCCTCCGCCAGCTGGAGGGCGAGCGCGCGGAGATGCAGGCGCTGATCGACTCGATGGCCGAGGGGGTGATCGCGCTGGACGCCGAGGGCCACGTGCGGCGCACCAACCCGGCCGCGCGCCGCATCTTCAACCTGGTGGGCGACCCGCGCGGCCTCTCCCCGCAGGAGGTTGCGCGGCGGCCGGCCTTCCTGGACGTGGTGCGGCGGGTGCTGGAGGGCGCGCAGGTGCGGCCCGCGGAGCTGACGCAGGACGGCCGCAGCCTCCTGGCCACCGCGCAGCCGCTCCCCGGCGGCGGCGCGGTGATGGTGTTCCTGGACGTTTCCGCGCTCCGCCGGCTGGAGGACGTGCGCCGCGACTTCGTGGCCAACGCGTCGCACGAGCTGAAGACGCCGCTCACCGCCATCCGCGGCTTCAGCGAGACGCTGCTCGATGAGGATCTCCCGCCCGCGCTGCGCCGCCAGTTCGTGGAGACGGTGAAAGCCAACGCGGACCGCCTGCAGCGCATCGTTGACGACCTGCTGGACCTGTCGCGCATCGAGAGCGGCGGCTTCCGCGTGGAGCCGGAGATCGTCTCCATCACCGAGACGGCGCACGAGGCGATCGCCCCCGGCCGCGTGCAGATGGAGAGGAAGCGCGTCGAGTTCGTGACCGACGTGCCGCCGGAGCACGAGTTCGTCTTCGCCGACCCCGCCGCGCTCCGCCAGATCCTGTCCAACCTGGTGGGCAACGCGATCCGCTACGTCCCAGAGGGCGGACGCATCGAGGTGAGCGCGCGCTCCGCCGGCCAGCGCAACGACGGACGCGAGTGGATCCAGGTCTCCGTCACGGACGACGGCGCGGGCGTCTCCGCCGCGCACCTCCCCCGCATCTTTGAGCGCTTCTACCGCGCCGACGCCGCCCGCTCGCGCGAGGAGGGCGGCACCGGGCTGGGCCTCGCCATTGTCAAGCACCTCGTAGAGGCCCACGGCGGCACCGTGGACGCCGAAAGCACGCCCGGCAGCGGCACGACCATCCGCTTCCTCCTCCCCGCTCCGGACGTGGTGGAGGAGGAGATGCACGACCGCGAGGTAGAGCGGGCGGCGGGGCGGTGAGGGCCCCCTCCCCCCGGCCCCCTCCCCCGCCTGCGGGGGCGCAGGGCGGGTGAGGGGGAGAACCGCGTTGTGCGCCGCACGGATACCGTAGGGGCGCGATTCATCGCGCCCGTGTCACCGGCGTGCACCGCAACCTGCCGCACTCCAGACGGCTTCAGCCGTCTTCGCGTGGTTCCAGCCGGGGGATTTATCCCCCTGTTTTCGGACGCCCACCTATACCGTTCCCGGTTCGTGACGGGACGGTGACTCCCCGAAGCTCCTACCGATGTGAAGCACGGCTAGCGTCACGATACACCGAGGCCGGCGCGCGCGCCGGCCCTTCTTCAACGGAGTACGTGACGAATGCCGAGCCGATCCCTCAGGACCGCACTCGCAGTGTTTCTTTTGGCCCTCCTCCCCGGGATCGCCGCCGCGCAGGCGGGGCGCATCGGGGGGCGGGTGGTGGATGCAGCCACCGGCCAGCCCGTCGCCGGGGCGCGCGTCGCCGTCATCGTGCAGCCGGTGCGCAGCGCCGTTACGGGCGTCGATGGGACGTTCACGATCCGCGGCGTGCCGAGCGGTACGTACAGCGTGGCCGCGTCGCACATCGGGCACGCAACGAAGACGGTGACGGGGGTGCAGGTGGGGGCGAACGCCGTGACGCTGGACATCTCGCTGGCGGCGCAGGCGGTGTCGCTCGGCGGAATCACGGTGACGGCGGCGCGCGAGCGGGGGAGCGTCGCGCGGGCACTGGACGAGCAGCGCACGGCGGTCGGCGTGGTCAACAGCGTCACGTCCGAGCAGATCGCCCGGAGCCCGGACTCGGATGCGGCGCAGGCGGTGCAGCGGGTGAGCGGAGTCACGGTGCAGGATGGGAAGTACGTCTTCGTGCGCGGGCTCGGCGAGCGCTACACGACCACCTCGCTGAACGGCGCCCGCATCCCCAGCCCCGAGCCGGAGCGCAAGGTGGTGCCGCTCGACCTCTTCCCGGCGGCGCTCCTGCAGTCCATCACCACTTCCAAGACCTTTACGCCTGACCAGCCGGGCGACTTCAGCGGCGCGCAGGTGAACATCCGCACGCGCGAGTTCCCGGCGCGCCCGACGTTCACCTTCTCCTTCGCATCCGCCTACAACACGGTGGGCACGGCCCGCACCCTCCCCTTCGCGCCGAGCGCAGGGAACGAGTGGCTGGCGTTCGGCGGGCGCTCGCGCGAGGTGCCGTTCATGGTGCGCGGCGCGGGGAGCTTCGCCAACCTGACGCGCGACGACATGACGCGGATCGCGGGCTCGTTCCGCAACACCTGGAGCGCGCGGCCGGCCAGCGAGCTTCCCAACCTCTCCAGCGGCTTCTCGCTCGGCGGCACGCGGGGGATGTTTGGGCGCGACGTCGGCTACCTGGCGTCTGGCACCTACACGCGCGCCACGGAGGCGTCGGAGGAGCAGATCCGAGCCACGGTGATCGCGGGGCAGGATGCGCGTCCGCAGATCGAGTCGCAGTTCGCGGGGACCACGGGGCGCACGAGCGTGCTGTGGGGCGGCCTCTTCAACGTCAGCACCAAGCTGGGGACGGCAGGGCGCGTGTCGCTCAACAACTCGTACAACCGCGGCGCGGACAACGAGGCGCGGCGCGAGAGCGGCTTCACCGAGCGCATCAACGCCAACCTGCCGCTGGACATCGAAAGACTGCGTTACGTGGAGCGCAGCGTGCGCAGCAACCAGCTCTCGGGCGAGTACCTGATCGCCGGGCGCAACCGCGTGGACTGGTCGTTCACCTCGAGCGGCGTGGAGCGGGTGGAGCCGGACCGGTCTGAGATCGTGTACGCCCGCGAGCGCGACCCGGCCACCGGCGTGGAGCTGGCGCCGGCATGGTTCGGCGGGAGCAACGAGGGGGCCGTGCGCACCTTCAGCGACCTGCGCGAGACGAGCCTGGAGGGCGCGGCCAACTTCCAGCACGAGATCGGTGGGCACCGCATCAAGTTGGGCGGGCTGTACCGCGCCACGGACCGCCAGGCGGACAACCACGCGTACAGCGTCTCCGCGCTGGGCACGCTCACGCGCGAGCAGCGGGAAGCGCGGCCGGAGGAGATCTTCGACGGTCGCTACACCCAGCCGGGAAGCCGCATCTTCAACGTGACGCCGCTGGGCGCGGGCGGCTCGTACGACGCGGCGGACCGGCTGGCGAGCGGGTACGGGATGGTGGAGCTGGCGCTGATGGAGAAGGTGCGCTTCATCGGCGGGGCGCGGCTGGAGAGGTCGGAAGTGGTGCTGAACGCGGCGCCCACCAGCGGCGCGGCGGTCACTTCGCGCCCCAGCTACACGGACGTCCTGCCGAGCGCGGCGGTCAACGTGTCGCTCACCGACGTGCAGAACCTGCGCTTCTCCCTCACGCGCACCCTGAGCCGCCCCGAGTACCGCGAGCTGGCGCCGGTGCTGTACCGCGAGGTGCTGGGCGGCGAGAGCGTGCGCGGCAACCCGGATCTGCGCCGCGCCCTCATCGACAACGCCGACGCGCGCTGGGAGTGGTATCCGGGGAGCGGCCAGCTGCTGAGCTTCGGCCTCTTCGCCAAGCGCTTCCACGACCCAATCGAGCGCGTCTATCTCGCCACCTCGGGCACGCCCGTCGTCACGTTCGTGAACGCGCGCCAGGCCACCAACTACGGCCTGGAGACGGAGATGCGCACCGACCTGGGCATGCTCTCCGAGACGCTGGAGCCGCTGACGGTGTTCGCCAACGCCACGCTGATGCGCAGCCGCATCGAGATCGGCGACTCGCTGAGCAGCAAGACGAGCGACCGGCGCCCGATGGTGGGCCAGTCGCCCTACGTGCTGAACACCGGCGTGACGTACGCGGACGGCGGCACCAGCGCCACCGTGCTCTTCAACGTGGCGGGCCGGCGGATCGTGAGCGCGGCCGAGGCTCCGCTCCCCGACGTGTACGAGCTGCCACGCCACGTGCTGGACCTCTCGCTCCGCTTCCCGGTGGGCCGCGGCGTGGAGGCCAAGGTGGATGCGCGCAATCTGCTGGACGAGCCGTACGAGGTGCGTCAGGGCGACCTTGTGCGCGAGTACCACCGCATGGGGCGCACGCTGAGCGTGGGGGCGACGCTGAAGCGATGACCCCGTGACATGATCGCGACAGGGCATGCGCGGGGCGGATACGTCGCCCCGCTAGGATTCCGGCGGCGCTGCGAAGGCGCCGCCGGATCTTTTTCAACCCCGAGCAGAAAAGCGCAATGATCGCAGCATCCCGCAGGTGGTTGGCCGCCCTGGCGCTCGTCGCCGTGGCCGCGTGCGACGGCAGCCCCACGAACGAGGAGCTCTTCGCGCCCACCGGGCTCGTGGCCACGCCCACCGGCCCGTCATCGGTGCGCGTGAGCTACAACGCGGTGCCGGACGCGAGCGGCTACGACCTGGAGCGCGCCACCGGCACCTCCACCGACTGGACCAAGGTTGCCACCCTACAGTCCGTGACGTACGACGACACCGGGCTCCTCCCCGAAACCAGCTACCGCTACCGCGTGGCGGCGCTCAAGGGAAGCGGGCGCAGCGACTTCGGCCCGGAGGCGATGGTCGCGACCAGCAACCGTCCCGAGGTGGCGCTCTCCGCCGACATCACCAGCAACCGCCGGCTCCATGCGGACACGCTGTACGTGCTCAACAACTGGGTGCACGTCGCCAACGGCGCCACGCTGACGGTCGATGCCGGCACGCGCATCGAGGGGAACGCCAACTCGGCGCTCTTCATCCTGCGCGGCGCCAAGATCCTGGCCGTGGGCACCGAGGCGCGGCCGATCGTCTTCACCTCGCACCGCGCGGCGGGGCAGCGGCAGCCGGGTGACTGGGGCGGGCTGATCCTGGTGGGGAACGGCATCATCAACCGCGGCGACCCGGTGATCCTGGAGGGCTCCAACACCGGCGGGAGCAACGTGGCCGTCAACTATGCAGGTGGCACCAGCAACGCCGACGACAGCGGCGAGCTGCGCTACGTGCGCATCGAGTTCGCGGGCTTCGGCCCCGTGCCGGACGCCGAGCTCAACTCGCTCACCCTTGCCGCCGTCGGCGGCGGGACTCGCATCAACTACGTGCAGGCGATGGCGGGCCTCGACGACTCCTTCGAGTGGTTCGGCGGCGCGGTGAACGCGAAGTACCTCGTCTCCTACGAATCGGGCGACGACCACTTCGACGCGTCGGAAGGGTTCGTGGGGCGCAACCAGTTCCTGATCGCGCTGCAGAGCACCATCCTGACGCCGCGCGCCGGCTCGGGTAACAGCTCCACCGATCCGCAGGGCTTCGAGGTCGATGGATGCAGCGGCGCCAACTGCATCGCGGGCCAGAGCTCGCAGCCGTACACGATTCCCGTCTTCGCCAACTTCACCATGATCGGCACGGGTCCGGGGGTGGTGCCCGCGGCGGGCGGGTTCGGGGCGGTGCTGCGGCGCGGCGCGGGCGGCTTCTACGTGAACGGGATCATCGCGCGCTGGCCGGGCGCCGCCCTCGCCATCCGCGACGCGGCCACCAACGACCGCATCACCGCGGGCGACCTGTCCATCCGCAACGTCCTAGCGGCGGAGAACGGCACCCTGTTCGAGTCCGGCAGCGGCCGCTTCACCCTGGATGCCGTCGCCAACGCCATTGAGACCTCCCCCTCAGCCACCGCCTCCCTCTTCGGCAGCTTCGACGTGTCGCGCGGTGCGGCGGGCCTGGACTGGCAACCCTCCGCCACCTCCGCAGCGCGCACGGGCGGCCTCGCCACCTTCACAGGCACGCTCGCCACAAAGGCCGGCACCGCCGTAACCGGCACATCCTACCGCGGCGCCGCCGACCCGACCGGCGCCCGCTGGTGGGCGAACTGGACGACCTACGTCCGCAACTGAGCAATGACGAGGTCCACCGTCCTGCTGACCGCGATTCTCGCCGCGTGCGCCCCCGATGCGCCGGCGGCTCCCCCCGCCGCGCAATCGGTCGTGGTCGACAGCATCTTCCCACCCGCGGAAGCGATGCGCCGCTTCCGCGCCGGCCTGCCGGAGGTCGACTCCCTCTCCGGCGGCGCCACCTCGCGCGGGGAGCTGGTGCGCCGATTCGTGCGCGCGGTGGAAACGCAGGACACGGCCGAGCTCCGGACGCTGCTGATGAACCGCGCGGAGTTCGCCTACCTGTACTTCCCCACGAGCCGCTTCGCCCGCCCGCCGCTCCGCACCGACCCCGCGCTGCTCTGGTTCCAGATGCAGATGAACAGCGAAAAAGGCATCGTGCGCCTCCTGCGCCGGCACGGCGGCGCGGATGCGGGGTTCCGTGGGCATGAGTGTGAGGACGCGCCGGTCGCGGAAGGCGAGAACCGGCTGTGGGAGAGGTGTACGGTGCGGCTGGCGGAAGGGGAGGATCGGTGGTTTGGGACGGTGATTGAGCGCGGGGGGCGGTACAAGATGGTGGGGTACGCGAACGGGTTGTGAGGGGGCCCTCACCCCCGCTCGTTCCTCGCTGCCCCCTCTCCCGATAACAGGAGAGGGCTGCTGGTCTGCCCCCGCCAGCGGGGCCAGTTAGAACGGGAG
>DASVTZ010000134.1 GCA_036387335.1 Longimicrobium sp. | reverse complement strand
GCGCAACCACGTGATGGTGTACCGCGACGGCGTGCTCGTGGGCGCCAAGGCGGCGCTGCGTAACATCAAGGTGGAAGACGTGGCCGAGGTGCGCCGCCTGACCCCGGCGGAAGCGTCGGAGCGGTTCGGGCTGGATCACGGCGCCGGTGCCATCCTGATCACCACCAAGTGAGACCATTCGTCGTCCAGGTTCGTGCGAAGCCCCGTAACGAAAAATCTCACGCGGAGGCGCGGAGACGCAGAGAGAACTGCGACAGCATGGCTCACACAGAGACACAGAGAGACCAAACTTGAGGCTTCCTCTGTGGCTTGTAGTTCCCTCTGTGTTCTCTGTGTGAGGCTTTTGCTGTTGTTTTCTCCGCGCCTCCGCGTCTCCGCGTGAGAAAAGCCCCTTCCGCGCCACCCGCATCACCACGACACCAGCCGACGCGCCTTTCCGCCCCTCCGCTCCCCCGCGGGGGTGGCGCGAGGGGTGCGTCGGGCGCAGTTTGTCCGCGCACGGCGGCGCGCGCCGCGTGCGAGGGCAAGCCACGACAGGAGTTGTGTTTCCGCGATGCTGATACTGTGCACCAACGACGACGGGTACATGGCGCCGGGTCTGGGCGTACTGGCGGAAGCGGCGGCCGGGCTGGGCGAGGTGCACGTCGTCGCGCCGGACCGGGAGCAGAGCGCCACGAGCCACTCGCTCACCATGCACCTGCCGCTGCGCGCGCGCTCAGTGCGCGAGCGCTGGCACTCCGTCACCGGCACCCCCACGGACTGCGTGATGCTCGGCGTGCAGGCCATCCTCCCGCGCCGCCCGGACGTGGTGCTCTCCGGCGTGAACCACGGGATGAACATGGGGGAGGACGTCCTCTACTCGGGCACCGTGTCCGCGGCGATGGAGGCGACCATCTTCGGCATCCCCGCCGTCGCCATCTCGTACGCGGGGCGCGCGGACGAGCGGCACCTGGCGTCGTACGGGCCGCTCCTGTCCCGCCTGCTGGCGCAACTGGTGAAGCGCGACGACTTCCCCGCCGAAACGCTCCTCAACGTCAACCTCCCCGCCATCGCGGCGGAGCAGGTGAAGGGGGTGCGCGTCACGCGGCTGGGGCGGCGCGTCTTCAGCGACTCACTCACGCAGGGCACCGACCCCAGCGGCAAGCCGTACTACTGGATCGGCGGCGGGAGCATCGAGTGGACTTCGCTGGAGGGGACGGACTACCACGCGGTCGACGAAGGGTACATCTCGGTGACGCCGCTCCACCTGGACCTCACCAACCACGCCCTGCTGCGCAACGTGGCCGAGTGGGAGCTCACGGCATGAGCACGGAGCGCTTCAACGCGCAGCGGCGGGCGCTGATCGGGCGGATGCAGGAGAAGGGGATCCGCAACCTGGAAGTGCTGCGCGCCTTCGACCAGATCCCGCGCCACGCCTTCGTTCCGCACGCGGTTTCGCACCGCGCGTACGAGGACGCGCCCGTGCCCATCGGCTTCGGGCAGACGGCGTCGCAGCCGTCGCTGCAGGCGATGTACATGCAGCTCCTGGAGATCGGCCCGCGCGACAAGGTGCTGGAGATCGGCACGGGGAGCGGGCACCAGACGGCGGTGCTGGCGCAGCTCGCGGACCGCGTGTACTCGGTGGAGCGCATCCCCGAGCTGGCGGCGCGCGCGCGAGAGGCGCTGGACGGGATGAGGATCTCCAACGTGGCGATCCTGGTGGGCGACGGCACGATCGGGTGGAGCCGCTACGCGCCGTACGACGCCATCCTGGTGGCCGCCGCCGCGCCGGACGTCCCTCAGCCGCTGGTGGACCAGCTCGCCGACGGCGGCAAGATGCTGGTGCCGGTGGGGACGCGGGAGGCGCAGCGGCTGGTGCTGGTGGCCAAGCGAGGCGGGGAAGTGACGACGGAAGAGGTGCTGGACTGCACCTTTGTACCGCTCCTGGGACGCTTCGGGTGGGTGGACGAGCGTCCGCCCGGCGGCTGATCCCTGGCGCCAGCGCTCCCGCGGGGGCACCGGCGTCGTTGACAACGCGCCGCCGCAGCACGTACGTTCCGTGCGAATCCACCCACGCACGGCCCCGCCTCAACTCCTCTTTCGGGCAGCCTCCATGAGCGCACTCCCGGGCGATTCCGCGCCCAACGCCTTCGTGTTTCCGCCGTTCATGCCGCCGGCGCCGCGTTCCGCGCCCTCCGCCCCCGCGGAGCCCGCGCCGGACGAGTTCACGATGGAGGTCCCGCTCCCCGCCCACGACCCAGGCGATCCGGAGGGCGACCTTCCGCAGCACGGCTTCGACGCGGAAGAGGCGGGAGCGCAGCAGTGGGAGGCCGCCGCGCCCCCCGCCGCCGAGGACTTCCCCTGGCTGGAGATGCCCGCCGGGGGCCCGCGCGTCCACGCCGCCGAGCCCGTCGCCGATGCGGACGAGATGGCGGGATGGGCCGGATGGGACGCGGGTGGCGCGCAGCCGGCCTCCGAGGAAGCCGCGCAGGACACCGCCGCGCCCGACGAGGCGATGCCGTGGGCCTCCGCCGACGAGCCGTGGAGCGAGCCGGCCGCCGCCGAGGAGACCGCGCCATGGACGGAAACGACCGTGGCCGACGAAGCGCCGTGGGCCGAAACCCCCGCGCCCGAGCAAGCCGGCGCCTGGGTCGAGTCGCCCGCTCCCGCCGAGGCCGCGCCATGGGCCGAAAAGCCGGCGCCGCACGACGTGGCGCCGTGGGCCGAGACGCCCTCTGCAGAAGAAGCGGGTCCGTGGGGCGACTCCGCGCCCGAAGCCGCGTCATCCGCCGAGCCCCAGTGGCCACCGTTCATCGCGGAGGCGGAAGAGGCGCCGCCCGCCCAGGCGCTCTTCGCCCACGACGCGCCCGTCGTCGAAGAGAGCGCTCCCGACGAGTCTCCCCTCGCGCCCGAGGCAGCCACGCAGACCGTCGCCGCATCCGACGCATCGGCATACGGCGAGGTCGCGGACCGCCTGGAGTCGATCGCCCGCGCCCTGCGCGACGACCCCGGCGCCTTCCTGGCGGGCGGCTCCGGCGACGCGCTCGGGCTGCTGGTCACAGGATTCGTGCTCGGCTACGGCCACGGGCGGCGCGAGGGCGGAGCCTGACCGCTATTCCGGAGCCGGTCGTGTGAGCACCTCGGCGCCCGCGAGCTTGGCTGGGGTGCGGTTCCTGTTCCTCCTCCTCGATTGGGATGACTTCCGCCGAAACCGGCTGGCGCTCGCCCACGTGCTGCGAGAAGCGGGCGCCGACGTCACGGTGATGATGGACACCGGCGGTATGCCCGAGGAGGTGGCGGACGGATTTCGGATCATCCCCTGGTTCGTCGCGCGGGGGAGCATCAACCCGCTGACGGAGCTGCGCAGCCTCGCGCAGGTGCTCGCCGCGTACCGGCGTCATCGGCCGGACCTGGTGCACCACTTCGCGCTGAAGCCGGTGATCTACGGCGGGATCGCGGCGCGGCTCAGCGGTCGGGCCGTGTGCGCGAACACCATCACCGGCCTGGGGATGGCGTTCACTTCGCGTTCGTGGAAGGCCCCCTTTCTGCGCCGCCTGATCCTCCTGCTGCTGCGGCTGGCTGCGGGGCACCGGCGCGCGCGCATCATCTTCCAGAATCGCGACGACCTGGATCTGCTGACGCGCGCGGGCGCTGCCCGGCCCGGCCGCTCCGCCGTGATCCGTGGGTCGGGTGTGGACCTGGAGGCGTTCGCGCCGGTGCCGGAGCCCGGCGGCGCGCCGGTCGTGCTCTACGCGGGCCGGATGATGCGCGAAAAGGGAGTCGGTGACTTCGCCGCCGCGGCACGGGAGCTCCGTGCGCGCGGCGTTTCCGCGCGCTTCGTCCTGGTCGGCAAGCCGGACCCCGCGCATCGCAGCTCGCTGAGCGAAGAGACGCTGCGGGCGTGGTCTGGGGCGGGCGAGGTGGAGTGGTGGGGGGCGCGCGCCGACATGGCCGCCGTGATCGGCTCCGCCGCCGTCGTGTGCCTCCCGTCGTGGTACGGCGAAGGGCTCCCCAAGGTGCTGCTGGAAGCGGCGGCGTGCGGCAAGGCGATGGTGGCCACGGACGTGCCGGGTTGCCGCGAGCTGGTGATCGACGGCGAGACGGGCATCCTCGTGCCACCCCGCGATCCCGCCGCGCTCGCGCGAGCCCTGGCGAGGCTGCTGAACGACCCCGAGCTCCGCCGCACCCTCGGCTCCAACGCGCGCCTCGCCGCCGAGACGGAGTTCGGCGCGGACCAGGTGGTGCGGGAAACGCTCGCCGTGTACGAGGAGTTGCTGGCCATCCGTTCTCCGGGAGACGAAGGAAGATGAGCACCACCTCGGTGGGGGTACGCCTGCTGTCGGCCGCGAACCGGGCGGTGCGCCGCACGGTCTACCGGTCGCCCGCCGCGACCCGACTGATCTTCGGCTCCACCCTGCGCCCGTGCGGCGCGTCCAGCTTCTGGGAGCTGGGCACGCTCGCCATCCGGCAGGCGCTCGCCCGCGACCTGCGCGACGGGATGCGCGTGGTGGAGGTGGGCACGGGCCCGTACGCGACGCTGGCGCTGTGGGCCGCGCGCCGGTGGCGGCTGGAGGTGGTGGCGACGGAGCTGGTGGAGGAATGGGCGAGCTGGGCGCGGCAGTCGGCGGAGAGCAACGGACTCCCGGTCGACGTCCGCTGCACTGATCTGTTCGAGGGTGTGGAGGGGACCTTTGACGTGGCGTGGTTCGTTCCGCCCTTCACGCCGCGCGCGGTGTTCGAGATGCAGATGCGCGATACAGGGCTGAGCGACGACGAGGAGCGCCGCCGCCAGGCCGTCCGTACCTGCGGAGGCGAGATGGGATGGGAGGTGCTGGGCCGGTTCCTGGCCGGGGTGGGGCCGCGCCTGCGCCCCGGCGGGCGTGCCTACGTGTGCATCAACCACGTCCACCAGAGCCCCGGCACCGTTCGTCGCCTGGCGGAGGAGCAGGGTCTGCGCATCGTCCGCGAGCAGCGCCTCCCGCTCCTTCCCTACTCGGTGGTGGTCGTCGCGGCCGGCGGCGCGTAAGCCTGCCGAAGCAGGAAGAGCCCCGCCGTTCCCCCTGCCGCGGCCGCGAGCGACGCGGCCGCCACGATCACCGGTCCCTTCCACCCCCGCGCCAGCAGGCGGAGGCACAGGTGCTCGGCCCCGCCCGCGAGCGGCGAGCGCCCGGCCCGGATGCGGACGAGCGAGCTGAACGCGACGTCCGCCAGCGGCACCGCCACCAGGAAGAGCGCGCCGGCTCCCGAGCCAACGTCGCTGGACATCGCCAGCACCAGCGCGGCGAAGGAAAGCCCCAGCGAAAACGAGCCGACGTCGCCCATGAAGATGCGCGCCGGCGGCCGGTTGTGCAGCAGGAAGCCCAGCGCGCCCCCCGCGACGGCAAGCGAGACCGCCGCCGCCGTCCGGTCACCCAGGTGGGCCGCGGCAAGCGCGAAGGTGACGGCGCAGACCACCGCCACGCTCGCGGCAAGTCCGTCCATCACGTCGATGAAGTTCCAGCTGTTGACGATCCAGAGGCAGAGGAACACGCTGGCGGCCGCGTCGGCGGCGGGATGCGGAAGCACGTCGAGGCGCAGTCCGCCCCACACCAGAACCCCCGCCGCCACGCCCTGGACGACGAGCTGCAGGATGGGAGAGAGCGGGCGCTCCGCCCAGTCCTTGTAGAGCCCCAGCAGCACGAGGGGAACCAGGGCGAGGACGAGGGCCCTCCAGCGCGGGTCCGCCGCCGCGGCCATCGCCAGCACGGGCGCCACTCCCGCCACGATCGCGACGCCCCCCAGCAGGGGCACGGGACGGGTGTGCGTGGGCACGTCCGGGTTGGCGCCCGCCACGATCCCCAGCCGCGTAGCCAGCCGACCCGCGAGCGGCGTGAGCGCGGCGCACAGCACCGCCGCCAGGAGTCCCCCCGTCAGCGCCGTGCTCACCGCGCCGCCCCGTGCAGCCGGGTCTTCACCAGGCGCCGGATCTCGTCGCGCGGGTGCACCCCCGGCTCATATCCCAGCTCGTCGCGGATGCGCCGCATGTCCGCGGACTGCCGCGAGGGCGACTGGTGCGGCGCGGCCGTGTGCGTCACCGTGATCGACGGATCGGCGTCGCGCATCCAGCGGGCTACCTCGAACACCGGCGTCTCGGTTCCGCCGCCCAGGTTGTACGTGCGGCACTCCCTCGCGGGGATGGGGGCGCGCGCCGCCATCTCCAGCGCGCGCACCGCGTCGCCCACCCAGGTGAGGTCCACCGTGCCGCACCCGTCGCCGTGCAGCGTCAGCGGGCGTCCGGCGGCGGCGAGCTCCAGCCAGTGCGCGATGAAGTGCCCCCGCTCACCCGCCGCCGGCCCCGCGCCGAACACGGTGAAGGGGCGGAAGATGACGGCGGAGAAGCCGCCCGCCGCCGCCGAGGCCGCCACCATCCCCTCCCCGGCGAGCTTCGACGCCGCGTAGAGCCCCACCGCCCGGAGAGCCCCCGACTCCGGAGTGGGGAACACGGTGCCGTCGGGATCGTACACCCCGCCCGAGCTGGTGAAGACGACGCGCGGCCGGCTGCCGGAGGCGATCACCTCTTCCAGCAGGTTGGCGATCCCCAGCACGTTGGTCTGCCACCCGCGGGCGGGATCCTCCTCGCACGTCTTCTTGAGCTTCGCCGCCAGCGCGAAGACCGCCTCCGCGCCACGCGTCACCCCGCGAAGCTCGGAGGCCCGGCGGACGTCCCGCTCCTCCACACGGCAGCGCGGGTCCAGGTCGGCGGGGGGAGGGGCAATGTCTGCCACGGTGACGTCGGCCCCCCGCGCGGCGAGCGCGTTGGCGAGCCGGCTCCCGATGAACCCGCACCCGCCCACGATCACCACGCGCCGCACGTCAGACACGCGCCACCTCCCGCCCCGCGACGTCTTCCGCCGCGGCCATCCCCGACGCGAAGGCGCCCTCCAGCGACAGGTACTCCCAGGTGCCGAAGCGGCCGGCGAGCACCACCCCGTGCTCGCGCAGGCGCTCCGCCATCTCGCGGAACCACGGACGCCCCGCCGCCCGCCACACCACGTACGCGGGCGACAGCACGATCTCCTCCGCGTCCCACGACTCCACCTCGATCAGCCCCACGCGCACGAGGTACTCCACGGCCGACGCAGCGATCTCACGCGTGCCGGGCCGCTCCCCTTCGCGCGGAATCGTGCGCTCGATGGAAAGGCTGATGCACCCCGGCGGACAGGTGCGGGGGTTCAGGTTCGCCGGAAAGCCCACGCGGTGGAAGACGACGGAGGGATCGGGGGTGTAGATCCAGTGGAGGTCGCTCAGCATCCGCCCCCGGATGCGGACGCGGACGTTGCCCACGCTGGTCGCGTCCAGGAGCCCGGCCGGGGGGTGGGGGAGCTTCGCGGCCGCCAGCAACGCGGGAAGCGGCATCGTGCTGATCAGGTGGTCGAACGGGAACTCCCGTCCGTCGCGGGTGGCGGCCGTGCGGCGCTCCAGGTCCACTGACGCGACGGTGCTGTGCAGGCGCACCTGTTCCAGGAGGGGCCGCGCCAGCGCATCGACGACGTCGCCTAGCCGCCCGGACGCGGGATAGAGGAAGTGCGCGTTGTACCCCGTGTAGCCGGTCGGCCCCAGGATGCCCTCCTCCACCAGGGGGAGCTGGGGATCGGGGAGGAAGTCGCCCGCGCAGTCCGGCGGCAGCTCCTCCAGGCTCCTTCCCCAGAGCTTCTCGTTGTAGGGCCTGAAGAAGAGCGTCTCCATCGTCTCCCCCCACGCCCCCGCCAGCACGCCTGCGAAGGTGGCGGGGTTCGGGTCGCGGCCGGCGTGCGCCTCGCGCGCCCCGTCCAGCGCCCGCCTGGCGAGGCCGGGCTCGCCCAGCGCCCACAGGTTGAACTGGAAGGGGTAGGGCACCACCGCGTCGCGTACCACCACCGCGGCGCGCCTCTCCGTGCGCGTGAGCGGCACGCCGAGCGCCTCGACCTCGGCCCGCACCTCCGGCCGGCTGAAGTGCAGGACGTGCCCAGTGCGGTCGAAGCTGAACCCTTCCGACTGGTCCGTGGACGCCAGCCCCCCGAGCTCGCCCGTGCCTTCCAGGATGGTGCACCCCAGCCCGCGCGAGCGAAGCGCCCGGGCGGCGGCGAGCCCTGCCACGCCTCCCCCCGCGATCACCGTCCTCAAGCGCCCTCCGCCAGAAGCGATGCATGCCGCGCCACCTTCACCATCGCCTCGCGGTACGCGTCGATGATGTGGAAGCTGGGCTGCGTGAACGCCGGAAACTGGAGCGTGGTCGCGGAAAACCGCTCCGCGCCGGGAAAGTCGCCGGGGCCGTACACGAGGGCGCGGTCGGTGTGCGCGCCGCGCCGTGGCCATCCGTTGCGGTACATGCGGTCGTCGAGCGTCTGGAAGATGGGGGTGAGGTGCAGGGGCCTGGCCAGGCTCCCCGGGTTCACCTCCTGCACGCCTTCGGCCCGCAGCGCCTCCACATAGCGCGCCGCCGGCAGCCCGCCCAGCTCCGCCGCGTCGTAGTGCACCAGGTAGCGGAAGTACCCTCCGCGCGACACCCCCGGCGCCGTCGCGAGAGGGCGGACCCCGGGAACGCCGCGCAGCTGCTCGTCAAAGTACTGCAGGTTCGCGCGCCGCGCTTCGATGCGCGCCGGCAGCTTGCGCAGCTGCGACAGGGCAAGGGCCGCGCCCAGGGGGTGGAGCCGGTTCTTGAGGCCGTATCCCGTCTCCGCAAAGGGCGCGTACGCGTCGGTGGTGGCGGGGGTGCGCTGCCGGAAATGGCCCAGTAGCGCGGCGCGCTCCATCACCCGCGGATCGCTGCAGATCAGCACCCCGCCCTCGCCGGCGGGCACCGCCTTGTGGGCCTGCAGGCTGAAGCACCCCGCGTCCCCGAACGTGCCGGCGAGCCGTCCGTCGAGCGTGGCCCCGTGCGCGTGCGAGCAGTCCTCCACCACGCGCAGCCCGTGCTTCTGCGCGAAGGCGAGCACGGCGGGCATGTCGCACACGTGGCCGTACTGGTGCGTGACCACGATGGCCCGGGTTCGGGGGCCGATGCGCGGCTCCGCATCCGCGAGGTCCAGGTTCCCCGTTTCCTCGTCCACGTCGCACAGAACGGGAACGAGGTGGCAGTGCAGCATCGGGAGCACCGTGGAAAGGTGCGTGTATGCCGGCGCCAGCACCTCGTCCCCCGGCTCCAGGTCGAGCGCGAAGAACGCCGCGTGCAGCGCCGCGCTCCCCGAATTGGCGGACATCGCAAAGGGAACGCCGTGGAACTCCGCGAATGCGTCCTCGAGCTCCGCCACGACGCCCGCGCGGCGATGGTACGAGAGCTCGGCGCTGCGCAGCTGTGCGAGCACCGCCTCCTCGTCGTCCGCTTCGATGAGAGGCCACCGGAAGTGCGGGCCGGGGATGCGGACGGTCGGGGTTCCCCCGAGCAGGGCGGGGAGAGCCGCCGCTCCGCCATCCGTCACATCGCTGCGTGCCTCAACCGTCTGGAGGGGGGTCGGAAGTGCCATCGGGGATGGGCTGGAGGGGGTGCGTGCAAGGACGTACGTGATAGACTAGCGATGCGCGGCCAAGATCGCCACCTGATCACGCATCATCGCCGTCTGGAGTCACATCGCGTGCACCCTCAATTCCCGACGGACGCGCAAGCAGAGGGGCGGCTCGCGCGAGCCGCCCCTCCGTTTTTCGAATCTGATCGTGGTTGAACTTCCGCAGCCGACGGGGAGGCACCGCTACCTTCGAATTTCCCAGAGCGTGATGAAGATGAGGATCAGACCCACCGGCGTGAGCAGATCCAAAGCGATCATGGCAGGATCACGGGGAGTAGGCCGTACACCCTGAAACGCGCGCCACGCGATCGACACGGTCAGCGAGCCTGCCGCTATCGACAACAACAGGGAAGCCATCAGGGAGGGCGGCACTCCCATGTTCCAGCTCCCGAACGCGAGGAACACGCTCAACAGGGTTAACAGCCCCGTACCGATGAGGCAGACCAGGTAAATCTTGCGTTCTGTGGTCATCATTCCACCTCACCGGGTTCATACAGGTGCTAAGGCGTACGGAGATCAGGCAACCGCGGCCGTGAAGATTTCAGTGCCGGTGTAAATCGCTGACGCGCTGTCGCCACGAGAGCAGAAACTCCCGGTTCTCAGCGCCCGCTCCCTCGCCAGGGGGGACACGCCCAAGCCTCTAATCGAACTGCCAACAGAAATACCTACAGCACGATCGCAAGCGATTGGAGTAGCACGAGCACCAGCAGTAGCCACTCCGGTGGAGCAAGGTTCCTACTTGTGCCCCGATGAGCGATCCAAAGCATAATGGCGCCCCCGCAGATGAAAAGCGCCTGCTTCGCCACGCTCCTCCACAGCCGCTCGGCTGGGACGAATGGCGCATCGAGGATCGCGACGAGCATCGCACGCGCGGACAGCGTGATTCCGACGATGGCTGCGATCCAGATGATCGCAAGAAGCCGTTTGTATCTCCTGGCGCCGGGCCGTACGCGGCATTTCTCTCACGCTCACGACCTCCTCCAGGGGGTTGGGGCCACAGTCGACGCCCCTGGCGCAGACGAGGCGGGTTCGCACCACATCAAGAGGCGGGCGGGCGGGCGCGTAGTTGCGAAGGCCCGTGTGCTCGCCCTGGCTCGATTGACCGTCCCCTGAGTCCGGATGGCCTTGGTTCCCGCGCCGGAGACTCCGGCCGACGAACGGCCCAGAAGACTACGAGCAATCCCTAGGGGAAGCCACGCCCACACAGGCGCAACGCTGGCGCGGCTCACGCGTTCGCCCAGGTGTCTCACCGATCACTCGCGGCCCCGGCCTGCATTTTATCGGTTGAGCGCAGCCCAGATACGTGGAAGGAGTGCCAAGAGGATCCCAACGCTCAAAACCTTCAGGGCAACCGAAATTGGATCGCCCTCGACAGGCCGAGTGCCGTTCAGCGCGCGCCAGACCATATAGCCTACCAACAGATTGCCGACGATCCCCAAGCCGAGACCCACGAGGAGGGAGGCCGGCGCGCCAATGCTCCACATCCAGTACAGCGCTGCCAGTGCACCGAACGCCACTGACACGCACACGATGAGGCAGACCAAGTACACCTTGCGTTCAAACGACATTTGTCGCTTCTCCTGAAGTCACGGCACGGGCGCCGCCCCATAGGGCGCACAGAAGGCCGCTGCTTGGACGATCTCCCACACAGCATAGACTCCTGCCACAGCAGTGGTTCCATAGAGAAGATGCTCCTGATGTTCGGCGTCCTTCCAGCGCTTGTAGTACAGGTCGTTGATCGACAGGTCGTACGGGATGATCCCGGCCTGCGTATTCCGTCGATAGCCGTCCCACGCGTCATACGCCTCGCGCGTGTTTTTCCGGGCATCCCATGCCAACGTCGCGCTCACGACAGTCCCGCCAATCGCAGACCACCCGCCGGCGCCGAGTTTGATCGCTATACAGAGGGTATAGGCAATGGGGCCCTCATCCAAGGTGTCCCCGTCGTCATCGTCGTCGCCGGGCAGGCCGGTATCACCTCCACCCCCGGTATCACCCCCGCCCCCGCCACCACTCCACGAGTTGGGGTCGCTCCACCAATTCTCTGACCCACTCCCAAACTTGTTCGTGCACTCAGTCGGCCTTGCCTCGCACGGGTCTGAGTTCTCCCTGGGAGGCGCCGTGACCACGAGCGGGTCGAACACGCAGGCGTTGGTGTTCTCGTCCTCGACACAGCTCTGCGTCGTCAACATCGCCTGGCGCACGAGGAACTGGTCCGCCCCTCCGCCCCGCTCCACGCCGAAGTGGCGATCCACGCGGCGCAGCGCTGCCTCCGAGTACGGCACCATGCAGCTCGCCGTGTGAGCGATCCCGCCACCCGGCGCCAACCGCCAGAAGAAGTAGCGCACCATCGGGCCGCGCGCGTCGTATTCCGAGCGGGGGAGGAAGATGGTATCACGTCGAGTCTGCCACCCGTTGGCGGGCGCGGGTGCCGGGCGGCCGAGCACACATACCAGCGGGGATTGCCCGAGGTGCAGCCCTCCTTCAGCGGCAGCTCGCGCTCCGGTACTCCGCGCGGGCGCTGATGGTGCGACAGCCGTAGGGAGATCCCGGCAGGCGGTCAACGCGAGTAGTACGGCGCAAACGACGCGCGTCCCGGGTGCTTTACAAGGCATTATAAAAACTTTACGTGAAAGGTTTGACGCAACAGACGAGGGGAGGCGGCCCCATCCGGCATAGAGCGACTGATCTTCTCCCAGCGGTTTGCTTGTGACGGCGAATTAGGGGCTGTTTGGATGCGGCGTCAAGTCCCAGCCGCGTCTGTCGCTCCAAAGCCGCCAGCGCACCACATCGCGAGGCGGGCGGGCGCGGGCGCAGTTGCGAACGCTCGCGTGCAAGCCGTGGTTCGATTGACCGTCCCCGCGTGTTTTGCTAGATTCGACCCGCTTTGGCTCCCGTAGCTCAGGTGGATAGAGCACAAGATTCCTAATCTTGGGGCCGCGCGTTCGAGTCGCGCCGGGGGCACTGAACCGAGCGAACCGCAGCATGGCCACGCGCCACGCTGCGGTTCGTTTTTGTCCCCACGCACACACGAGGGCGCTGCGGCAGACGTTTCCTCGTCCGGATCTCTCCGGATCTTACGCTTCCGTCGTCACTCCGCGTCCAGCACCCTGATCGCGGCGGCCAGGGTATGCCGGAGCCCGCTCACGTCCACGGGCGAGGGGTCCGTGGGGGTGAACGTTTTGCCGTGATCCCCCTCCCGCACCGTGTGAGGGGCGGGCGAGAGCACGGCCCCGATGCTCTTCACCTTCATCTCCAGCGCTCCGTTCCGCTGCTCCGCGGCGCCCTTCTCGCGCTGCGCCTGCTCCTTTTTCTGCTCTTCCGCCTTCGCTTTTCCGGCCTGGCGGTTCACCTCCTCCTTGAGGGTCTTCTCGTTCTTCTCGCCCGGCACCCGGCCGAAGTAGTAGCCGATGATCACGCCGACGATGGACTCCAGGCGCATGACCACGCGGTCGTCGGCCAACGGACGGATCACGTTGAAGAGGGCCGCCACGTAGAGCGCCACGAACACGGCGGTGAGGCCGATCATGACCCAGCTGCGGATGGATTCGTCCGATTCCGGCTTGGGGGTCGGGGTGTCGCCGTCTGCTGCCAAGGGTTCCTCCTTTTCAGTACGGGGAAGGGCGGGATGGTGCAGGGCACCGTACACCGTGAAAGCATTCGGTGCTTAGGGGAGGCGCCCGGCCCGGGAGAGCCGCCCCTGCGGCCGCATCGGGGGGCGTGCGGCGCGAGGTGAGTTGATAGAGGGACGCGCCGGGGCGAATTTTCGGGGCTCGCGGCGAACGAGGGACCTGCGGTGGAGCCCGAGTGACCACCTGGCGGTCTCGCGCGGGGCACTATAGAGAAACCCAGCATCCACCGGGTATTGGTGGTGCTGGGTTTGTGGTTCGAAACAGTGCACCGGTGGCGTCTCCTGGCCGAGATTCGCTTCAAGCGCCCGCGCCAACTCCGACCGACCGTCCCCGGGCGTTGCGCACGCGCCTCCGCGCATGGCGATCAGCTTCGCACCATCACGCAAGTTTCGTCTTGCACCTGCAATGTCGGGCTCGTGGCCACCCGCCGGGCCACCGCCGCTAAAGCGAGCGTCCATAAGGTGTTTGCAAAGATGATCGCTTTTTGTTCCGGCCTAGTGTACATTGAGGCACGCACCAGCCGGCCCGCGCCCCTGCCCGTGCTCCCCCGTCCCGAACCGGTGCGCACGCCGCTGCGCACATCTCCATTAGACCGAAGCTGCGTTTCCGGCCGGGGAACGCGTCCCGGATCGCCCGGCGATCAGCACGCGGGGCCGTTCTTTTTGCTTTCCACCGCCACAGGGCTCTCCGCCGATGCAGACACCCGATCCGCCATCTCCCGCGCCTTCCGCCGCGCGGGCGCCGTACGTTCCGCCGCTTCTTGAAGATCTGGGGGGGTGGACCGCGCTCACGCTCCAGCAGAGCTTCGTGGTAGCCGACGAGCAGCCCTGGACCCAGTACCTGAAGAACGACCAGAAGTAGCCCCGCCGTCTCCACCGCGGCACCTCCCTTGACGGAACGGCACCCATGCGGTTCAAACATTGCTGCCCCCTTGCCCTGCTCGGCGCCGGACTCCTGGGCGCGTGCACCGACGACGTCACCGGCACGGGCGGCGCAAACCCCGCTCCGGAGGCCCCGCGCGCGCTCGGCCTGGTGGAGATCCGCATCAGCGGCATCGGCACCGCCCAGATGAGCGCCGCGGTGTTTCCACTGGAGCGCGCGCGGGGGGACCTCACCCCGGTGCCGGGCGGCAGCCCCGCGGGCACCGTCCAGGTGCGCCACGTGAGCGCCGCCACGGTGGACGTGGGTACGCGTGGGGCCGGGGGACAGCGCTACCTGCAGGCCGTCTTCCAAGTGCGCAACGCGGATGCGCAGGGCACCGCCTACGCCACGCAGCGGCGGAACGTGGCCTTCGTTCCCGTGAGTACCGCGGGCACCATCCCAGGCACACCCGTGCGGCGGTTCCTCAGGCAGGACGGCGGCGCCGCGGACTCCGCGCTGGCGGCGCAGCTGCGGCCCACCGGGGCGGTTGCGCTGGACGCGGGGGGCGCGCCGGCCTCGCAGTACCCGGACGTTCTGCAGGCCTTCACCGAGGCCGAGGCGGATGCGATCGGCATGCCGGAGGGGGTGACGAACCGCTTTCCCTACGGCTTCGTGGTGCGGCACGCCACGGCAACGGACACGCGGACGCTGGCGCCCACCCCGGCGGCGGACCAGTTCGACGGGCGCGTCACCTTTGCGTACCGCATCCCGCTGGCGGCCACGGCGGCGGACGACCCCTTCACCATCTCGGTGCTGGCGGTGGCGGTGGAGGACGGCGAGACGCGCGTGACGCAGGCGCCGGAGGAGCAGGCGGCGGCGGGGCGCAGCGCGTTCGAGGCGCGGGCCGCCGCGCTGGCCGCCACGGGGGTCACGCTCTTCCCCGGCGGCGCGTACGCGGGAAGCGCGGCGAAGCGCATGCTCTGCGGCGTGCGCACCGCGGGCGAGAGCGGGAATCCGGCAGCCACGCTCTCCCCCTGCCCGGCGATCGCATCGGTGGCGGTGAGCCCGACGGACGCGGTGCGGCTGGTGAACGTGGCGAGCGAGCTGGTGGGGCAGACGGTGCAGCTGACCGCGGCCGCCACGGACGCCAACGGCGGCCCCGCCGAGTGGGCGAGCATCGCGTGGAGCAGCTCGGACTCCGCGGTGGCGACGGTGAGCGGCACGGGGCTGGTGACCATTACGGGCGCGGGCAGGGCCACGATCACTGCCGCCGCGGGCGGGAAGAGCGGAACGGCCACCCTTGCGGGTGAGCCGCTGAGGGCGGCGACCCTGACGGCCGGGACGAGCCACGCCTGCGGACTGACCCCCTCGGGTGCGGCGTACTGCTCGGGGGCCAACTACGGGGGCCAACTGGGGGACGGCACCACCACGGACCGCGACTCGCCGGTGGCGGTCGCAGGCGGGCATACCTTCACCAGCATCAGCGCGGGCTTCGCCTTCACGGTGGCGCTGACCTCCTCGGGAGTGGCCTACGCGTGGGGGAGCAACGACGAGGGCGCGCTGGGCGACGGCACCACCACGAACCGCGCCGAGCCGGTGGCGGTCTCCGGCGGGCTGACCTTCGCCAGCATCAGCGCGGGCGGCTTTCACGTGGTGGGGCTTACCTCCACGGGTGCGGCCTACGCCTGGGGGCGCAACCAGCAGGGCCAGCTCGGCGACGGCACGGACACCCTGCGCACCGCGCCGGTGGCGGTCACCGGCGGGCTCGGCTTCGCGAGGGTTGAGGGGGGCTTCTTCCACACGGTTGCGCTGACCTCCACGGGTGCGGTATACCAGTGGGGGGGAAGCGGCATCGCTAGCGCCGCACCCATGGCGGTGCCGACGGGCGGGCGGCCGTTCGTGAGCATCTCCACGAGCGCGTCCCATACGGTGGCGCTCGCCGCCTCGGGCAAGGCCTACGCGTGGGGGAGCAACTCCGTGGGCCAGCTAGGCGACGGCACCACCACGAACAGCGCCGCGCCGGTGGCGGTTTCCGGAGAGCTTACGTTCGCCAGCATCACGGCGGGCAGACACTACACGTTGGCGCTGACCCGGGCGGGCGCGGCCTACGCCTGGGGAGGCAACTTCCGCGGATCGCTGGGCGACGGCACGACCACGGACCGTACCGCGCCCGTGCCGGTCTCGGGCGGGCTGACGTTCACGAGCATCGGCGCGGGTGTGTTTTACACGTCGATCGGAGTGACCTCCGCGGGCGCGGCCTACGGGTGGGGAGACTATTCGGGCCAGTCGGGTGGCAGTCCCGGCACGATCTACCCCGCACCTGTGGCGATCTCCGGCGGGGTGGTCTTCAAGCAGCCGTGAAGGGGAGGAGCGATGCTCCCCGCCTCACGGGCCCGCCAGCGGGAGCGGGGTGCCGCCCAGGATGAGCCGCCGCGTCCTCACGCGGCGGAGGAGGGCGGGGATCAGCTCCGCGACCGCCGCGCGCGAGGCGGCGGAGAGCGGGACGCCGATGCTCTCCCACAGCGCCCGCACCGCCTCCCGCTCCGGCAGCGCCTCCCACTGGGACGGCCGGTTCGCGTCGCGGGAGAGGAGCGCCACGCTCGCGAGCCGCGCCCCCCCGGGCCGCGCCCCGCCCAGCGCGTCCCAGGGGATGAACAGCTTCCCGTCCGCCCCCATCCGCCCGGGCAGGTCCGGGGCGAAGCGCCGCCGTGCGTCGGGCCACAGGTGCACCCCGCGGTCCCAGCCGTACACCTGGAGGGTGACGGGGTCCAGCCAGGCGAAATCCTCCGCGACCGGGTCCCACCCGCCGCGCACCGCCTGGACGAGCGTGCTGCTCTTTCCGGTTCCGCTGCGGGCCAGGAGCGCGGTGGCCTCGCCGTTCCGGGCGATGACGGACGCGTGGAGCGGCACCAGCCCGCTCGCACGTAGCGACTCGTACAGGGCCACGAAAAGCGCTCCGCGAAGAAGCTCCCTCCTCGACTCCTCCTCCAGCCCGTACGGTTCGATCCGGCTTCCCGCGGTGCCGAGCGCCAGCCGGACGCCCGCAGCCTCGTCGCCGATCATCCAGTCATCCTCCCCCAGGGTCCGGCAGGGGAGCTCGATGCGGGGAATGCGTACCACGGGTCCGGGAGCCGGGAGCGGGGTGCGCGGCCGGGCACCTCGCGCCACGACGATGTCGAACCCCGCCTTGCCCGTCTCGTGCTCGTCGAACCGCCAGTGTGCGTGCAGCCACTGCTCCAGGCTGGGCGGGAGATTCGCCGTTTGCACGGTGCGGCCCATCACGGAGAACTCCGTCATGTGGAGACGCGGATCAGCTCCGCGGCGCGCAGCCGCTCAAAGAGGCCGCGCACGTCCCGCTCAGCCGTCGCGACGTCGACGTCGAGCACGGCAGCGAGCTCGCGTGCGGCGGCGGTCACCGATTCCGCGGGAAGCGCACTCCAGATGCGGCGGCCCGTGTCGTTGAGGCTGAACATCTCGCCCGTGCCCGGATCGAGCAGGATCAGCTCGCGATCCAGGTGCGTTTCGATGACGCGGGGATTCCTGGCGTACATTCGGCTCGCGCGGAGAGGAGAGAGCACGCACCTGCAGGTTCCG
This sequence comes from Longimicrobium sp., assembly GCA_036387335.1. Taxonomy (NCBI): domain Bacteria; kingdom Pseudomonadati; phylum Gemmatimonadota; class Longimicrobiia; order Longimicrobiales; family Longimicrobiaceae; genus Longimicrobium; species Longimicrobium sp. The sequence goes on along the minus strand of DASVTZ010000134.1, from coordinate 17,386 downwards.
GCCCCGTGGGCTGCGCGTCCGGCCGGCGGACGGCGGCCCGCCGCCGACTGAGCCACGTACCATGGGCGGACGAAAACGCACGAACACCACCCCTGCACATCCAGGACCGAGGAGCGGCCCTGGTACGCCCCGCGGTTTTCGGTTTCCCACCCGGCATCTTCTCGTTGTTTCTCTCCCGCAGGATGGCAAGGCCGTTCTACTTTACCGTACCCCCGTCCACCACGGTTGTGCCCCGTCCCGCCAGGGTGCCTGCGCGCGTGACGCCGCGCTACTCCGGCGTCTTATCAGCCGAGGCGTGCGTAGCAACCAGTTTGACGATCCCGATGAGCATCATCAGTATCCCGGCCCCCATGAGGACGAAGCGGGCCCAGCCGAGACTCTGGAGTACGATGCCCAGCGTGTTGATGGAGGTTCCGAGTGCAACCAGGGCGGTGTAAACCGCGATGTTCGGATTCGAGGGACGGCTCATATGACGCGGCTCGAAGTCGGGGAGAGTTGGCCAGGGGGCACGGTCCCGTACGCCGCACCTGCACGTGAGTTTCGATCGTGCGCGGGCCCGGAGGTGTTGCGGGATTTCGATGAAGATACCCTCCGATCAACCCCTGAGCTGGGCCATGCGACGGCCCGTGTGTGTCGATCGGTCGGGCGAGCCCCGCCACAGGAGCGCCGCCGCCACGCCCCAGAGCGCGCTGTTCGCCGCCAGCAGCGCGTACGACTGCCAGGCGGGCCCAAAGAACGGAAAGCTCCCCGTGTAGAGCGCCCCACTCACCACCGGAAAACCCAGCAGGTACGCCAGACCGCCCAGCGCGCGGCCCACGAGCGAGGGGCTGTGCGGAAAGTTGCGCCCGACATCGGAGATGGTGAGGGTCACGGCGGCGGCCGTGGCGATGGCGTGCACGAGCGCGACGGTGGCGAAGATCTGAAAGCGACGCATGGAAGCCTGCCGGAGTAGGAGGTGGCGGATGAGGAAACCGGATCTTCGTACAGGCAAAGAGCGCCCCGGCTTGCCCGACGCCAGTATCTCCTACGTCCGCAACCACTTGAGCCGAATCGCCGGTGCGCCGCCCATGGAACATCGAACGTCCACTGAACGCATGGCGGGTTCAGTGGACGCGCCATCGTCACACCAGCGCCGCCACCTCGCCGCCGGCTGCGCGCGCCCGCTCGGCATCCGCGGGGAGGTCGGCGAGCATCTGGAAGTCGGCGAAGTCGAAGCCGGGGCCGACCATGCACGCCACCAGGGTGTACGCCCCGCGGGTGCGCGCGGCCTGCCATTCGCCGGCGGGCACGATGCCCAGCGCGTGAACGCCCTCGGCCACGGGGCCCAGCGTCTGGCGGCGGGCGGGGCCTCCCGCATCCGGCATGCACCACAGCTCCAGCGGGTCGCCCTCCAGCCAGCACCACGACTCGTCGGAGCTTACGCGGTGCCAGCGGCTGGCCCCGCCGTCCGCCAGGAGGAAGTAGATGGCGGTGAGCGCGCTCCGCTCCGGGCGCCCGTCGGCGGGACGCACGGCCAGGGGAGAGCGGAAGACCTCGCGAAAGGCGCCGCCCTCGGGGTGCGGCTGCAGGCCGAGGATGCGCACCAGCTCGCGGGCGCGCGGGTGTGTGGGCTCGCTCATGGGCTCCGGACGGGAGGGTTGCCGATCGGCATGGGATGCGTGAGACTGCGTTCGTGACGGCGCGGCCGCCGCTCAAGAGGTCTTCCACATCCCTTCAAGATCGTGGCCGACTGGACGATCCATCCGCCGCGCGAGGAGCTGGACGAGGCCGCCGGCCAGATCCGGGCCGTGTACGACCAGCTCTGGTCCGGCGGCTGAGACACCTCGCATTCCGTTCCCCTGCTATTTACGTCGTGTGAGGAACCGGCGGTGGCATTCCGCTCGCGGGGGCGCCACGCTCACGTCAGGAAGCCGCCGCCGCTGCCAGGGAAGAGATGCGAGCATTGATCGTCGATGGTGATTCCGGGATGCGTCAGGCGTTGGCGGCGATCGTGGGCGGGCTCGGGCTGGAAATGACGGACGCGGCGACCGTGTTCACCGCATCGGGACACCTGGCGGCGGAGGCGTACGACCTGCTGGTGCTGTCGCTCCTTCTCCCCGATGGAACCGGGATGGACGTCGTACGCGCCGCGCACAGGCTGGGGTGCGAGGCGCCCTTTCTTCTCGTCACCGGCGCGCACGACCTGGACGCGCTGCCCGCGGCCGTCGGGGCCGTCCTCGGCTGGGACGACCTCCAGGAAGGCGCTCTTCCGACTTCTTTTCGCCCCTTGATCGAAGACGAATGGCCAGAGCGGACGTGACGCCCATGCACCGCGCCAGGCGGCTGGTGTGGGATGTCGGCAGGTTCGTGGTGTTCAAGTCGCGGCTGCTGGCGGCGATGGTGCGCGACGTTCGGGACCTGCGCGACCCGGAGCTCGCGCCGCTGCCGCCCGCCCGGCTGCGCCAGCGCGTGGGCGGGAGCACGGACGTGCAGACGTTCCTCATCGTCGGGAGGAACGTGGCGCGCGATCTCGATGACCTGCTGGGCACGCTGGGGCGCGGCGTCCATTCGTTCGAGAACGTCCTCGACTTCGGATGCGGCCCGGCGCGGGTGCTCCGCTTCCTGCGCGACGCCCCCGCATCGTGCCGGCTGCACGGCACCGACATCGATCCCGAGTCCATCGCGTGGTGCGAGCGGAACGTCCCCGAAGTGCGCTGGAGCGTGAACGGCCACCATCCGCCGACGCACTTCCCCGACGCGGCCTTCGACCTGATCTACTCGATCTCCGTCTTCACGCACCTCGACGAGCAACTGCAGCTCGCCTGGCTCCAGGAGCTGCGGCGGATCGCGCGGCCGGGTGCGATCCTCATCATCAGTGTGCACGGCGAGCGGCTCGCGCGCGCAGCTATCCCGCGGCAAGCCGAGATCGATGCCGCAGGGGTCTTGTTCGTGGAGGGCGCGACGGGGATGCTGAAGCCGGACGGGCTCCCCGACTTCTACCAGAACAGCTTCCACACCCGCGACTACATCCTGCGGGAGTGGTCGAAGTACTTCGAGGTGCTGGAGTACCGCGAGCGCGCCATCAACAACCACCAGGACGCGGTGATTCTGCGCGGGAGGTGAGGCGGCTACGTACTGCGCGCGCCGCCGCTACGTAGCGCGACGTACAGCGGCATCGCCCCGCGGGTGGCAACTTGGGAGCGTTCGGTGCGCATGGCGCATCCACGATCTCCCAAGCGACGCGAGCCCCAAAGATGAAGCGTGCCCTTGCCGCCGCCGTTGCCGCGCTCCTCTGCGCCGCCCCGGCCCGTGCCCAGATCGACGACTCGCTCCCTCCGGAGCGGACGCAGTCGATCTCCATACTCCCGTTCCACTTCCTTTTCGGCTTCTACGCGGGCGACTACGAGCGCGTGGTGGCGCCGACGGTATCGCTGGGGCTCGGATCGAGCTACTTCTCCGCGGACGGCTACACCTACGACGGCCTGGCACCGGGCGATGTGTACGAAACCGGCGAGCTCCACTACGCCACGCTGGAAGGCAAGCTGCGCTACTACCCCTCCGCCGATGGGCTCAACGGCGTGTCGTTCGGCGTGACGTTCGGGCCCACCTGGGTGCGCGGCGACCACGTGGCCCCGGACGGCGGCGACACCTTTACCGCGCTGGGCGTGGGCTTCGAGGTGGCGAGGAGCCACACGATGGGCGTGGACCGGCGCTTCTACTACGGCTACGGCGGCGGCGGCAAGCGCCTCTTTCCCGTGACCTCGGCCAGCGGCGAAGCGCAGCTGGTGATCCCCACGCTGCGGCTCTCCGTCGGAATGCTTTTCTGATACGCGGGCGGAGTCACGGATAAGGGTCTCACGCAAAGACGCGAAGGCGCAAAGAAAGTGATCTCATCCTTTCCTTCGCGTCTTCGCGCCTTTGCGTGACATTTGGGTCCCTCGAGACGCTAGGCGGGTGGACGTCTCCATCAGCGGTCGAGGTGCTTCTGCTCGCCCACGTCGTACGCTTCGCGCAGGAAGGCGAGCAGGTCGGGGGAGATGTCAGCCTCATCGGTGAGGCGGAAGTGGTGGACGTGGTTGCGCGGCGAGATGGTGTCGATGCGGCGGAAGGCGGGGTGCTCCACACGCCGCGCCAGCACCAGGTGCCCGTCGATCCAGGCGCGCGCGGGAGTGAGCTGCGCGAACGACATCCGCGTCTGGAAGGCGATGCGCGTCTTCTGCGGCAGCACGGTCACGGGCCCGATCTCCCTGATCCGCGCCAGGAATGCGTCGTACAGCTCACGGATGCGCGGCTCCCGCCCGGCGAAGTGCGCCTCGAGCGAGTGCCGCCCGCACGCGTGCCGCTGCCCCGCGTTGGCGAATGCGCGCCCGCAGTCGGGGCACGTCCACAGAGGGCGGGAAGATGCGGGGGTGCTCATCGCGGCGGGGCTCCAGAAGAAAGCGGTACGGAGAGATTTGCTCCCCGTACCGCTTTCGTCAACAAGATGGCCAGATCCGCTACGCCCGGCGGCCTTCGATGCGCGCGACGGCTTCGCGGGCGAGGTCGCGGAGGACCTCCACGTCGGCGGGCGAAAAGGTGCGCTCCTCCAGGCCCACGACGCACAGGTTGCCCAGCACGTGCCCGCGCGACGAGATCAGCGGGACGCCCGCGTAGCAGCGCACCCCGTCCTGCGTGACGAGCGGGTTGGTGGCGTGATAGGGGTGCGTGGTCGCGCTCTCCACCACGAAGGCGTCGCGGGTGCGCACCGAGGTGGCGCAGAACGACCACTCCACCGGGTGCCCGCGCGTCTCGGCCAGCCAGAGCCCGTCGATGCCGTGCGAGCCGGCCACGTGCAGCGCCTCGTCCAGCACCACGCTGATCAGCGAGACGGGGAGTCCCAGCTGGGCCGCCGCCTTCGCGGCCACCTCGGCCAGGATCGGGTCGATGTCTGGCGAGAGGAGGTCCAGATCCGCGATCTCCTGGAGCCGCGCGGCGTCGTACAGCGGATCGTGTGCGTTCATCGCGGGGCTCCGGCGGCGGTTGCCGCGCCGTTGGCGGCGAGGCGGGCATAGGTGCGCAGGCGGATCTCCATCGAGCGCGCGACGACAGCGGTGGGGCCGCCCTGTGCGGAGAGCGCCTGGATGGCGCGCTCGAACGGCGAGCCGTCCTCCACGCGGCCCACCTGCAGGCCGGCCGCGCGGCACGCCTCGGACCAGCGCTCGCCGCCGCGCTCGGCGCCGAAGACGCGCTGGAGCGCCGCGCGCGCATCCGCCTCGCCGGGCGGATGGAGGGAGTACCCCGGAATGGGAGTGCGGGTCGATGGCTGCATGACGATTCGGACAGGGTGTCGTGAGGGGCTCGCCTTCCCGCGATACGCCGCAACCCGCCCCCGCGGATCTATTCGCCCAGCCGCAGGATGCGCTTCCAGAGCGGCGGCGTCACCTCCAGCGGCGGCACTTCCAGCGGCGGCTCGCCTTGCAGGAGGCGCGCGGCGTTGGTTTCCAGGAGGAGCCCGGCCTGCTCCTCGCCGCCGCGCGAGCGGAGCAGGTCGCGCGCGCCCGCCAGCGCCAGCCGGCCGCGCGCGTGGTAGTCGCTCGCCAGGTAGTCCACCCAGCCGAGCCGCAGGAGCCGCCATGCGCGCGCCTGCGGCTCCCTTCCGAAGCGGCCCAGCAGCGAACCCGCGTTCACCTGCAGCCGCGCGCCCATCCGCCGCCACTCCGCGGCATCGCGCAGCTCCTCGTGGAGGTTCGGGTAGCGCTCGGGATGCGCCACGACCGGCGTCCATCCGCGTTCCAGCAGGTACGAAAGGGTCTGCTCGGCGGTTACCGGCACCAGCATGCGCGGAAACTCGACTAGCGCGAACGGGGTCCCCGCCAGCCGGGTGCGCGGGTCGGAGAGGTCGGGGGTATCGGTGTTCAGCATCACCTCGGCGCCGAGCTCCAGCCGCAGCGCCGGCTCCTCCGCGGCGGCGATGCCGCGCATCTCCTTCCACCCCGCCTCCACCTGGTCCAGGCGCGCGCGGAGCTCCTCGGGGTGCGCCGTCAGCGCGCCGCTCAGGTGCGGCGTGGTGATGGCGGTGTGCACCCCCTGGCCCCGCATCTCGGCGATCGCCGCGCGCGCCTGCTCCACGTCGGCCGCGCCGTCGTCCACGCCGGGAACGAGGTGGCTGTGGAAGTCGATCAAGTACGCATCTCCACCGGTGGGCTCCTCCTGCGCAATCGCATTCCGCAATCGGCAGGGTACCGCACCGGAGGGCGGTTCTGCAAGGCCGGCGAGGCTAGAGGCCCGCGCGCCGTCCTCTCGTCGCGCGTAGTAGATCCTTCGCTCCGCGCCAGAGTGAGGAGCCGGGGCAAGGGCGGTGCAGCGCGTCGCTCAGGATGACAAAATGGGGGGGAGGGCCGCGCCCCACAGATCGCCGCGCGCGAGCCCGCTTCAGCGGGCTTCCCGTCGTTCCAGCCGGAGGATTCATCCCCCGGCGATTGGGCGCCCGCGTTCGTTACGGACCCCTCGTTGACACACGCGCGCGGCCGGGGCACTTTCCCGCCGCCAATCGCGCCCACCATTCCGCCTGTTCCGATGAAGTCTCTTCTTACGTACGTGATGATGGTGTTCATTCCGATCGCGGGGGTGCTCGGCGTGCTGCACGCCGGGCGCGACCTGCGTGCGCCGCGCGCCATCGGCGGCGAGTGGCGGATCGGGGCGGGGCCGCTCGCGGGCTCCACCTTTGTGGTGCAGCAGTCGGGGGAGCACCTCTCGCTCGTGCTGCCGGTGAGCGGCGGAATCCAGCTGCGGGGCAGGTTTCGCGGCGACACGCTCGAGCTGAGGAACGGCGGTCTTGCCCTCACCCATGCGGAGTACTGTGATCCGATGGGGGGCACGGCCCTGCGCGCCATCGTCGACCTCACGACGGCGCCGGGGCGGATGAAGGGCGCCGCGATGGTCGGGGGCGAGCACTGCCTGCCGATCCCGTTCGAAGCCGCGCGCGCGCCAAAGCCAGGGAGAAAGGGCGGGGGACACTGATGCCGAACCTTCTCCTTCTCCTCGTCCAGATCGGCGTCGTGCTGGTGGCGGCGCGGCTGGTGGGGCTCCTCTTCCGCCGCATCCACCAGCCGCAGGTGGTGGGCGAGATGGTGGCGGGGATCCTCCTGGGGCCGTCGCTGCTCGGGTGGGCGGCGCCCGACATCTCCGCGCGCCTCTTTCCGGCGGCGTCGCTCGGCTTCCTGAACTCGATCAGCCAGATCGGGCTGCTCATCTTCATGTTCCTCGTGGGGCTGGAGCTCGACCCGAAGCTGCTGCGCGGCAAGAGCCACACGGCGGTGGTGACGAGCCACGCCAGCATCGTCGCCCCCTTTTTCCTCGGCGCGCTCCTCTCGCTCCTCCTCTACCCGCGCCTCTCGGACGACAGCGTCACGTTCACCGGCTTCGCGCTCTTCATGGGCGCGGCCATGAGCGTGACCGCGTTCCCCGTGCTGGCGCGCATCCTCACCGAGCGCGGGCTTACGAAGACGCGCGTGGGGGCGGTGGCCATCGCTTGCGCGGCGGTGGACGACGTGACGGCGTGGTGCATCCTGGCCGGCGTGGTGGCGGTGGTGCGGAGCGGCACGGGCGCGCACTCGCTCTGGGTGACGCTGGCCGGGTCGGCGGCGTTCGTCGCGGTGATGCTCGGACTTGTACGGCCGGTGCTGGCGCGGCTGGAGGGCGCCTTCCACCGGCAGGGCAGGCTGACGCAGGACCTCCTCGGCGGCGTGCTCCTGCTGGGCCTCGCCTCCGCGTGGGTGACGGAGTACCTGGGGATCCACGCGCTGTTCGGCGCCTTCCTGGCCGGCGCGGTGATGCCCAAGGGGGAGCGCTTCGTCCACGCCCTCACGGAGAAGCTGGAGGACGTGACGGTGGTCCTCCTCCTCCCGCTCTTCTTCGCCTTCACGGGCCTGCGCACCGCGTTCGGGCTGCTGGAGGGCGCGGAGATGTGGGGGTACGCCGCGCTGATCATCCTGGTGGCGGTTGCGGGAAAGTGGGGCGGCTCCACACTCGCCGCGCGCTTCACGGGGATGACCTGGCGCGAGGCCGGCGCGGTCGGCGTGCTGATGAACACGCGCGGCCTGATGGAGCTGGTTATCCTCAACATCGGCCTGGACATCGGCGTGATCTCCCCCGCGCTCTTCGCGATGATGGTGCTGATGGCGCTGGTCACCACCTTCATGACCTCGCCGCTGCTGGAGTGGATCTATCCGGCGCGGATGATCCGGCGGGATGCGGCGGTGGCGGTGGGGGAGGAAGTGCGTGAGTGCGTGAGTGCGTGAGTGCGTGAGTGCGTTGGAAAAGTAGTGCTAAGTCCTGAGTGCTGAGTGCTGGGGGGGAATGGCCGGGGGTCAGCACTTGGCACTTAGGACTCAGGACTAACGCACTTCCGCACTCACGCACTCCCGGTTGACACAAGTCCAAGCGCGGCGCTAATTTTCGGTTTCTGTGCACCCGCCGGGTGGCGGCGTGCACCCATCGCCGTTTCCGGTGCAACCAGGCGCTTCGGCCGAAATCGCGCCGCTGCCGCAACTCCATTCCGAGGACTGCATGGCTTCGCCCTCCGTCGCCCGTACCCGCCGCCCCTCCGCCGCTGTCCAGTCCGACGACGCGTTCGCAATGCGCGCCGCCGAAGTCGCGGAGTGGGCCAAGCGGAACATCCGCCGGATCGTGACGGTGGCGGGTGCCCTCGCCGTGCTGATGCTGCTCGCCGTGGGCTACTTCCTCATGCAGCGCAGCAACGCGTCCCGGGCCTCGGTGGCGTACCTGGAGCTCTCCGCCGGGAACGCGCAGGGGCCGCAGCGGACGACGCAGCTGGAGGCGTTCGTGGCGCAGTACGGCGGCACCAACGAGGGGAAGGAGGCGCGCCTGGAGCTCGCCGGACTCTATCTGGACGCCAACCAGCCCGCCCGCGCGCTGCCGCACGCCCGTGAAGTCGCCGGTTCCGGCGGGAACCTGAAGTACCAGGGGCAGCTGATGCTGGGCTCGGTGCTGGCCCGCACCGGCGACCGCGCCGGCGCCATCCAGGCGTACCGCGACGCCGCGGCCACCGCCCGCATGGACTTCCAGCGCGCCGAGGCGCTGAACCAGGCCGCCATCCTCCAGGAAGGGGCGGGGAACTGGCAGGGCGCCGCGGAGCTGTACCGCGAGATGCTCAAGGACACCAAGGAAGGGACGATGGACCGCTCCATCATCGAGATGCGCCTGTCCGAGACCGAGGCGAAGATCGCGACGGCGCGCCGCTAGCCCCTCCCGGTGCTGGAGATACGCTACCCCTTCATCGATCCCGTCGCGATCGACCTCCCCGGGCCGCTGGACGTGCGGTGGTACGGGCTTGGGTACATGGCCGGGTTCGGCGTAGCGTACTACATCCTGCGGCGCCTGGCACAGAGGCGCTTCCTGAAGCTTGATCCCGACGCGGTGGGCGACCTCATCTTCGCCCTCATGCTCGGCGTCATCCTCGGGGGGCGCCTCGGCTACATCCTCTTCTACGATTTCTCCAGGTTCGCCGCCAACCCGCTCTCCATCGTCCGCATCTGGGAGGGCGGGCTCGCCTTCCACGGCGGATTGCTCGGCGTGATCGTGGCCGGCGCCTGGTTCGCGCGGAAGCACCGGGCCCGCTTCCTGAACCTGGGCGACTCCCTGGCGCTGGGCGTGTGCCCCGGAATCTTCGCGGTGCGCGTCGCCAACTTCGTCAACGGCGAGCTGTACGGACGCATCGCCGCGCGGGACGTGCCCTGGGCGGTGCGCTTTCCGGCCGATCCCAAGGCGGCCGAGCTCCTAGGAGTCGGCGGCGCGCTGCAGGATCGCGAGCGCGTCATCCGCGGCGCCTACGAGTCCGGTCGGTGGGACGCGGTCCGCGCGCAGGTCCCCCTCCGCCACCCGTCGCAGCTCTACGAGGCGCTCGGCGAGGGGCTGGTGCTGGGGGTGATCCTCTGGCTCGTGTACCGCTGGTCGGCGCGGCGCGGGCACCCGTTGGGCGCGGGGTTCTTTGGCGGCGTGTTCATGCTGGGGTACGGCGTGGCGCGCACCTTCATCGAGCTCTTTCGCCAGCCGGACGTGCAGTTCACCGACAAGGCTGACGAGCTCGGCACCGTGCTCGGCCCGCTTACGATGGGCCAGACGCTCTCCCTCCTGATGATCGCCGTGGGGATCTTTCTCGTGGTGCAGGGGTGGAGGAAGCGCGCACCGCGGGCACAACTTTCCACCTGACGCGAACGGCCATGGGCGCGGGACACCACCACGGACACGGGCATGCGCACGGCCACGCGCACGGCAGCCAGCGCCGGCTCGCGGTCGTGCTGGTGCTGGCGGCGGCGTACATGGTGGCGGAGGCGGTGGGCGGCTGGATGGCCGGCTCCCTCGCCCTGCTGGCCGACGCGGGGCACATGCTCTCCGACGTGGGTGCGCTGGCGCTCTCGCTCTTCGCGGCGTGGATCGGGCACCGCCCCGCCAACGCGCGCCGCACCTACGGCTACCACCGCACCGAGATCCTGGCCGCGCTCGCCAACGCGAGCACGCTGATCGCCATCTCCCTCTTCATCTTCGTGGAGGCTTTCCAGCGCCTGAGCCATCCGCAGCCGGTGCAGGGCGCGCTGGTGATGTGGATCGCGGTGGGCGGTCTGCTGGTGAACCTGGCGGGGATGTGGGTGCTCCACGGCGGCCGCGGCGAGAACCTGAACGTGCGCGGCGCCTGGCTGCACATGCTCACCGACGCGCTGGGGAGCGTCGGCGCCATCGCGGGCGGCGCCGCCGTGTGGGCCTTCGGCTGGTTCTGGGCGGACCCGGCGGTGTCGGTCCTCATCGGCGCTCTCGTGATCTACGCCTCCTGGGGTCTCCTCAAGGAAAGCGTCTCCGTCCTCCTTGAAGGCACCCCCACCCACATCGACCTGGACGAAGTCCGCGCCGCCATGCTCCAGGTGGACGACGTGGAGGCGGTGCACGACCTCCACGTCTGGACCATCACCAGCGGCATGGAGGCGATGAGCGGCCACGTCATCGTCGGCGAGCGCCACGAGCGCCGCCCCTCCGCCGACATCCTCGCCGACCTGCACCGCATGCTCCACGAGCGCTTCGGCCTGCACCACCTGACGATCCAGCTGGAGCCGCGCGGGTTCAAGGAGAGCGGGTGCGTGACGCTGGCGGGGTGCTGAAGGGCGGGGAATGGGGAATGGGGAATGGGGAATGGGGAATGGGGAATGGGAATGGGGAATGGTGCGGTCCTCTGCATCTGCCGGCGCCGCGCGGATCCTGTAGGGGCGCGATTCATCGCGCCCGTGCCCGCCACGGCCCCACCGCCCGCCGTGGTGCACCGATGCCCGTAGGGGCAGACCTGCGTGTCTGCCCACCCCTGCCGCCACCCCGACCCACGCCCCCGCGCACCGAAAATCCGTAGGGGCAGCCCCGCGTGGCTGCCCGTGCCCTCCCCGGCGCCGCCCCGCGCAACCGGCACCAATGCACGCAAACGCCCCTCCCCCGCAGTTTGGGGGAGGGGCCGCGAGGAACGAGCGGGGGAGGGGGCCCCGCCGCCCCCTCAGTCCACCGCGATCCCGCCGTGGTCCGCCTGCGCGATCGAGCTTTCGGCCGTCTCCAGCACCGGGTCCTGGCCGATGCCGTCGTGCAGCGCAAGCCAGCGCTCCGCCTCCAGCGCGGCCATGCACCCCGTGCCGGCGGCGGTGATGGCCTGGCGGAAGTAGTCGTCCATCACGTCCCCGGCGGCGAAGACGCCGTTGACACTGGTGCGCGTGCGCCAGGGGTGCGGCGTCTTCACGTAGCCGTGCTCCGTCAGCTCGAGCGCCCCTTCCAGGAACGACGTGTTCGGCGTGTGGCCGATCGCCACGAACAGCCCGCCGCACTCGAAATCCTCCTCCGCGCCCGTGGTGAGCGACTTGAGGCGCACGCCCGTCACGAACTCGTCGCCCAGCACGTCCGTCACGGCGGAGTTCCAGCGCACGCTGATCTTTGGGTTCTCCAGCGCGCGCTTCGCCATCACCTGCGACGCACGGAACGAGTCGCGGCGGTGCACGATCACCACCTCGCTGGCGAACTTGGTGAGGTAGTTGGCCTCCTCCATCGCCGTGTCGCCGCCGCCGACCACCACCAGGCGCTGGTTGCGGAAGGCGGGGAGGGCCCCGTCGCACACCGCGCACGCGCTGACGCCGCCGCCCGACTGCGCCAGCCGCATCTCGTTGGGAAGCCCCAGCCAGTTGGCGCGCGCGCCGGTGGAGATGATGACGGAGCGCGCGTGCACCTCGCCGGACCAGGTGAGCCGCAGCACGAAGGGGTGCCCGGTGAGGTCCACCGAGGCCACGTTCTCGCCGATCACGCGCGTGCCGAAGCGGACGGCCTGCGCCTTCATCCGCTCCATCAGCTCCTGCGCCTGCAGCCCGTCCGGAAAGCCGGGGAAGTTCTCGATCTCGGTGGTGTACATGAGCTGCCCGCCCGGGATCATCGTGGGCGACGGCTCCCCCTCGATCACGAGCGGATCCAGGTTGGCGCGTGCGGCGTACAGGGCGGCCGTCCAGGCCGCGGGGCCCGATCCGACGATCACCACGTTCTCGATCTTCCCGTCCGCGCTCATCCGTCCTCCATGGAAGTGTGCACCGCGTCCATTCGCGATGCTGGAATATAACGGGGCAGCCAAGCGCCTGCACCCGTCACGCGCGCGCCTCCGCCAGCGGGATCTCGGCGCAGACGCGCGTGCCGGCGCCGGGGGTGCTCTTCACCTCCACGCGCCCGCCCAGGTACGACGCGCGCTCGCTCATTCCGAATAGCCCCAGCCCTCCCGAATCCGCGCTCCTCACCCGCGCCGCGTCGAAGCCGCGCCCGTCGTCCTCCACCGTCACCACGAGCTGCTCCTCCTCCCGCCGCAGTCGCACGGTGGCGAGGGTGGCGGCGGCGTGGCGCACGACGTTGGAGAGCGCTTCCTGCACGATCCTGTACACCGCAAGCTCGCCTTCGGGCGTCAGTGCGCCGTCCACCGGCTCCGCCTCCAGCCGCACGCGCAGCCCGGCGATCTCGGACACGGAGCGGACGTGCGATTCGATGGCGGGCACCAGCCCCAGCTCGTCGAGGGCGGGTGGCCGCAGTCCGCGGGCGAAGCGGCGCACCCCCTCCAGCGCCGCCCCGATCTCGCGCCGCATGTCGTCCAGCAGCCTTTCCAGCGCCTCCGGATCGGCGTTGCGCAGCACCCGGATGCGGATGAGGAGCGCGGCCAGGAGCTGCGCCGTCTCGTCGTGCAGCTCGCGGGCGATGCGCTTCCGCTCCTCCTCGGCCGCGTACAGGGCGCGCGCCGCCACCTCGCGCAGGCGTGCGCGGTAGGCCGCCGCGGCGTCGAGCGAGCCGTTGAAGGTGCGGGTGAGCTGCTCCAGCTCGCGGTCCGCCATGGGGGAGACGGGGGCGCGCGCGTCCAGGTCTCCGGCCTGCACGCGCGCCGCGCTCCGCTCCAGCAGCTCCAGCGGCTGCAGCGCAAGGCGCAGGATGACGGCGTTCACGAGCACGGTGGCCCCCACGCCGGCCAGCGCGAAGGCGCTCGCCAGGTCCAGGATGGAGCCCCCTGGCTTGGCGCGCACGTACGCCGCCGTCAGCGTGCTCCCCAGCACGGCGCCCAGCAGCACCAGCGCCGCGTTGGCGATGAGGATCTTGTAGAAGAGCGGAACGCGGAGGAGCGCGCGCAGGATGCGCGCTCCGGGCGTCGCGGGCGGATCGGTCATGGCGGCGCGCGGGGTGCGGGTCGGCGCGGAAGATACATCCGCCCGCCGCAAAGCGCGAAGAGAAAAGAAGTCCTAAGTGCTAAGTGCTAAGTCCTGAAGAGCGAAGTTCACTTAGCACTTGGCACTTGGCACTTGGCACTTGGCACTTCTTTATTCCTACCCCGCGTCGCGCCCGTGCACCTGGAACGGCGGGTGGGTCGCCTCGAGGGCGGTGAAGGGCTCCAGGATGCGGTAGGTGTGGGTGGCGCCGCGGGGCACCGTCCACGAGTCGCCGGGCTCCAGGATGAGCATCTGCCCTTCCGTGTGCAGCTCCGCGCGCCCGCTGATGACGAAGCCCACCACCTCGTAGTCGCGGGCCACCGGCTCCTTGTCGTCCTCCGGGGGCGCGTTCTCCCACAGGCGCATGGAGAGGGAGACGCCGGTCGCGAGGTACTTCTGTCCATGCTCGCCGGTTGGCGAGCTCGTGGAGCTGACCTTCATCACGCTGGTGTCGCCCATCGTCTGTCTCCAATCAGGGGCCCGCCTCGCCACCGTCGGTCGTGGACGGCGCCGGGGCCGGCGAAAAGGTGCGGCGCCCCTGCGCAGGCATCGTGCCCGCACCCGCATGGCACGAGTCCGGCATCCGCGTTGTGCGGCAGTGCGACGCCCCTCAATTCCTGGTCGATCACATGAGAACATTCCTCGCGGTGGCGCTGCTCCTCACGTCGTACTCTTTCGCGCCGACGCCCGCAGTGGCGCAGCGCGGGTGCCCGCCCACGGATCAGCAGTCCGAGCGTCGTGTCCGGAGTCTGCTTTCCCTTCCCAATCTGGCGCAGTCGAATGTCGACATGGGGAGTGCGTCTCGCGATTCCGTGAAGCCATTGCGCACCGAGAGCGACCGTGCGCTCTGCGGTAAGCTCTGGGAGGCCGTGGAAGCGCAGCCCCGCCGGGCCCCTGAGCGTTATACCTTCGCGTTCTACCGCTCCGGCGACCGGTACTTCGTGACACTCACGCCTCCTCCCGTGCCGCCGGGCCGGGCTATGCTCCGGCATGATAACGCAGTAGAGGTATACGACCGCGAGTTCAGGCTCCTGGCGCGGTTCGGTATCTAAGAAAGCCGAAGGTCCGGCGCGGCACGACTTCAGCATCTGCGGTGGGCGGGTACCCGTTTGCCGCACGCCGCGAGCGCCGCGATGACCCAGACCGCTCCCGTCGCACCCGAAGCGAGCTCGCCTGACCGGCGCGCCGCTCCCGCGCGGGCGTGCCCCAACTGCGGGACGTGGGTGGACGACCGCTTCTGCCCGAGTTGCGGACAGCGCAACGCGGAGCGGCTGGTGTCGGTGCGCCGCATCCTCACCGACACGCTGGAGGACCAGCTCGCCCTCAACGCGGCCCTCCCACGCACGTTGGGAGCGCTCATCTTCCGCCCCGGCCTGCTCACGCGGGAGTACGTGGCGGGGCGAATCGCGCGGTACCTGCCGCCCTTTCGCCTGTACCTGGTCTCCAGCGTCGTCTTCTTCGTGGCGCTCTCGGGCATCGCCAACGCGGACCGCATGTGGCGCGACGCCGCCCCGCGCGTCCGCCAGTGGGAGGCGCAGCACCCCGGCGAGCGGCCCCAGAACATCAACCTCGGCTTCGACACCCTGAGTGCGCCCGGCTGGACGCGCCCGCTGGCCCGGCGCATCCTGCGCCAGCAGGACAAGCTCAACGCGATGGCTCCCCTGGAGTCGCTGCGTCTGCAGATGGAGAGCTTCAACCGCAACGCGCCGCGCGCCACCTTCTTCCTGGTCCCCGCCTTCGCCGGCGTGCTGCACCTCCTCTACCTGCGCCGGCGGAAGATGTACGTCGAGCACCTCGTCTTCGCGCTCCACGTGCAGTCGTTCGCCTTTCTCGTCGCCGCGGCGGGGCTGATGGTCCCGTACACGGTGCCGGGGCGCAACCGCGTCGTCGGGCTGATCCTGCTCGGGTACCTGTTGTGGGCGATGAAGGTGTCGTACGGGCAGGGATGGCCGAAGACGCTCCTGAAGTACGCCGCCGTGGTCGTGTGCTACGGCTCCATCCTCGGCGGGACGATCGTGGCGCTGACGTTGATCTCGCTGCTCACGCTGTGACCACCGGCAGCGCCTCCTTGTCGCGCAGCAGGGCGATGATCGCCTCCAGGTGCTCGCGGTCCACCTCGTCGAAGGCGGCGGGGATGGTGCTGTCGACGTCGAGCACCGCGATCAGGCGGTCCCGCGCGTCCCACACCGGCACCACGATCTCGGACATCGATGCGGAGTCGCAGGCGATGTGGCCGGGGAACGTGTTCACGTCCTCCACGATCAGCGTCCTTCCCTCGCGCGCCGCAGCGCCGCACACCCCGCGCTCGAACGGGATCCAGAGGCATCCCATCGACCCCTGGTACGGCCCCACGAGCAGCATCCGCTCCGCGACGCGCCGGTAGAAGCCCGTCCAGAAGTAGTACGGGAACGCGTTGTGGAGGAGGCACACGATGGACACCATCCCCGCCAGCAGGTCCCGCTCGCCCTCCAGCGTCGCGCGGATCTGCTCGGTTACGAGGGCATACCGCTCCGCCTTCGCCGCCGCGTCCATGCGCAGCTCGCCGGTTTTGTCGACTACGAATGTGTATTCGGCCATCTTAAAAAGCGCCTCACACAGAGCCACAGAGGGCACAACGAGAACAGATAAGGCTTCTCTGCGCCTTGCGGTTCCCTCTGTGCCCTCTGTGTGATGGTTTGGTCGGTTACTGCAGCTCGCGCCGCGCCGGCCCCCCGGCCTCCATCAGCTCGCGAAAGCGGCGCAGGTCGTCCTCCAGCATCGCCTGCGGCCTGCTGTGAAAGAGGCCCAGGATCGCCTGGCCGACCACGCCGCCCGGCGCATCGATCTCCACGGTGTAGTGCACCTCCGCCTGCGTGCCGTCGCCGAACGGGGTGAAGCGCACGGAGCCGCGGTTGGGGATGTCGGAGGGTTCGATCGACTCCCACGCGATGTACTCGCCGGGGCGGTCTTCCGTCAGGCGCGAGGTCCACTGGAAGGAGCGGCCCATCGGCCCCGCGGCGGTCCAGCGCGAGGTGCTCTCGTCCAGGATCTCCACGCGCGTGATGGCGTCGCGGAAGCGTGGTGCCGTCGTGAAGTCGCGCCAGAAGTCGTACAGCTCGCGCGCGGGCCGCTGGATGGCCGTGCGCGCCGAGCCGCGGAACCCGGCGTCGGGGTCGGGCTTGCTTGGACGCGCGGCGTCGTGGGAGCGGTCGATACCCAGGGCGCCGTACACCTGGCAGTAGCCGGTCACGCCGCGGTGCACCAACGTCGCGCCAGCAAGGCCGAGGATGGTGCCCTGCACGCCCCTTCTGCGCAGGCCGAGGACGGCGAGCGCGCCGCCTCCCAGCACCGAGAGGATGCGCTCGTTCTTTCCAACGTTCGTACGCGCGGCGCCGGTTTCGGCGCTGCGCGGCTCCCCCATCTTCGCCACGTCCGGACCTCCTGCTTCGGGACAACGTGCTGCGGTCGAGCGGCGGGCGGTGTGCAAGAGGCAAGCCCGGGTGGGGCCCTGAACGCACGAAGCCCGCGGGAGATCGTCTCCTCGCGGGCCTCGTGGTGTCGGCGGGAGTCGGTATCCTTCCTCGCCGTTTCCAACATATAGCGCACCCCGGGACTTGCGGCAAGATGGGGGGTGGGGTCCAGAGTTGTCGGCCGAAATTCCTCGGTGAGGCGGGAACAGG
>DASVTZ010000133.1 GCA_036387335.1 Longimicrobium sp. | reverse complement strand
TGGAGCACCTACCTGCGCCTGGAGGACGGCGACACCGCCCGCCGCGGCCAGGCCGAGCGCGCCCGCGACGCCGCCGACGTCCTCCTGGCCGCGCTCGACGAGGAGGCCGCATGACCGCATCGCCCGCGCAGGTGAAGCAGTGGACGGACGAGCTGGCGGCCGACCCCGCCTCGACCGCCTTCCTCCCGCTGGCGCGCGCGTACCGCGACTCGGGGAAGCGCGAGGCGGCGCTCCGGCTGGTGCTGCGCGGCCTGGAGCGCCACCCGCACCACGTCGATGCCCACCACCTCCTCGGCCTCCTCTACCGCGATGCCGGCGACAACGTGCGGGCCGCGGACGAGTGGGGGATCGCCCTGGCCCTGGCCCCCGAGCACCCGGGCGCGCGCCGCGAGATGGGCCTCGCCGCCTTCGCCCGCGGCGACTGGGCATCGGCGGTGAAGCACCTGGAGCAGGCGCAGGCCAACGACGTCATGGACCAGGAAGTTCGCGCCGCCCTGGAGTCCGCCTGGCAGCGCTCCCGCGTCGCCGCCCGCGCCGCGCCTCCATCCAACGCGCCCGCGCCCGCCCCCGAAGCGCCGCGCTCCGAGCAGTGGGACGGCGGCCGCATCTTCGACGCGCTGGCCGCCGAGCTGGCCGCGCTCTCGCAGGAGCGCGGAATCGTCGGCGCGGTGATGCTGGACGCGCAGGGCTTCGTGATCGCGGGGCGGATCGGCGCGGAGCGCGATCGCGCGGGCGAGATCTCCGCCGTCCTCTCGGGTGCATCCAGCGAGGCGGAGCGCGCTGTACGCCACCTGAAGCTGGGCGCCTGGAAGGGGATCCTGGTCGAGACGCCGCAGGCCGTCGTGCGCCTCGCCCCGACCGGGGACGGCGGGATGGTGGCGGTAGCCGGGCGGCGCGACGTGCCGATGGGGTGGGTGCTGCGGGTGGCGGCGCGGGCGCGCGAGTCGGCGGAGCGCTTCCTGGCGGCCATAGGAGGCGCGCGGTGAGCGGCTACCGGGAGCTCCTGGACCGCGTCAACCGCGTCACCGGCGTGCGCGGCTCCATGGTCGTCGCCGTGGAGGACGGGCTCGTGGTGGCCGAGGAGCTGATGCTGGGCGTCCCGGGCGACGCGGTGGCGGCGCTGGTGGCTTCCATCTTCCGCCGCGCCCGCCGCTCCATGTCCGCCGCCGACTTCGGCGACGCCGCATTCGTGCAGGTGGACGGCGAGGAGGGCCTCCTCTTCGCCGCCGCCCCGCCGCAGCTGGGCGACCTGCTGCTGGTGGTGGTGGCGGAGAGCTGGGTGAACGTGGGGCTGGTACGTCTCGAGGCGGCGCGCGTGGTGGAGGCGCTGGGCGGATGAGGCGCGCCGACCTCGCGCAGTTCTCGGAAGCGCTCGCCGGTCCGGTGGAGCGGTTCGCGCGCGAGGCGGGGCTGCGCCTGGTGCTCCTCATCAACCGCAGCGGCCAGGTCCTCGCGCAGCGCGGCTTCGCCCGTGCGCTGGACGTGATGGGCGTCGCATCGCTGGGCGCCGGCATCCACGCCAGCAGCCAGGCGCTCGCGGAGCTGATCGGCGAGCAGGGCTTCCGCCACCTGCACCAGGGCGGCACGGCGTCGCAGGTGTTCATCGGCCCCTTTCGCACCCCCGCCGAGGACCTGATCGCCATCGCCGTCTTCAGCGAGGACTCCTCCATCGGCCTCGTCCAGCTCTTCTTCGCCGCCTTCGTGGCCGAAGTGGCCGCGCTCCCCGGCTGGAAGGAAGCGCGCCCCACGACGGACGCGCGGGCGTTCGAAAAGGATCTGGAGGCGGGGCTGGAAAATGTTTTCGGAGCGTAGGCCAGCAAGACGTAGTGCGTTAGTGCGTGAGTGCGTGAGTGCGTTCAGTCACTCCGGGCACCAGCGCACTTCCGCACTAACGCACTCACGCACTTCTTTTCTATGAGCCTCGTCAACTATTCCACCCGCGAGATCACCTCCAAGATCGTGTACTACGGTCCGGGCCGCTCCGGGAAGACGACGAACCTCCAGTACATCCACGGCCAGGTGCCGGAGGACCGGCGCGGGCGCATGATGTCGCTGGCCACCGAGACCGACCGCACGCTGTTCTTCGACTTCCTCCCGCTCGACCTGGGGACGATCTCGGGGTTCCAGACGCGGTTCCAACTCTACACGGTCCCTGGCCAGGTGTACTACGACGCCACCCGCAAGCTGGTGCTGCAGGGCGCGGACGGCGTCGTCTTCGTGGCCGATTCTCAGCGTGCCCAGCGCGACGAGAACGTCGAGAGCTTCCGCAACCTCCAGGTGAACCTGCTGGAGCAGGGCGTCGACCCGCGCACCATCCCCATCGTCCTCCAGTACAACAAGCGCGACCTCCCCGACGTCATGTCGCTGGACGCGCTGGACGACCTCCTGAACTACCGCGACCTCCCGCGCTTCGAAGCCCGCGCCCTCTCCGGCGCCGGCGTCTTCGACACCCTCCGCGGCATCAGCTCCGAGGTGCTGAAGCGCCTGGCGCAGCGGTTTGGGCGGGCGGTGTCGGCGTAGGGGCCCTCACCCCCGGCTCGTTACACTCGCCTGCCCCCTCTCCCGATAACAGGAGAGGGCTCCGCCCTCCTGTCATCGAGAGAGGGGGCTTGGGTACGCTGCGGCGGGTTTGGTGCCGCGCGGAGGGCCCCCTCCCCCGCCTGCGGGGCGCAGGGCGGGTGAGGGGGAGAACACCGCGCGCCGCGCCGGTGCCCGCCGCCGCACCGACGGCTGCACCGGTGCACCGGCCCCTGGTAGGGGCAGACCTGCGTGTCTGCCCACCCTCGCCGCGCCTGGACCCCCGCGCCGCGCACCGATGCCGTAGGGGCCGCCCCACGTGGCTGCCCGTGCCCGCCGCCGCGCCGAACCCCGTGGACGCGCACCCATGCCCGCCACCGCCCCTCCCCCAGGCGGTTTTGGGGGAGGGGCCGCGAGGAACGAGCGGGGGAGGGGGCCCCACTCAGCCCCCCCCCCCGCC
>DASVTZ010000132.1 GCA_036387335.1 Longimicrobium sp. | reverse complement strand
GGGCGCTTCTCCGTTGACCTCAGGCGTTGTCGCGCCTACGATGTCGCATGCCTCCGCCGCAGATCGTCATCGACACGAACGTCTTGGTTGCGGGGCTGCGCTCCCGCAACGGTGTGGCGTTCCTGCTACTATCGCTCGTCGGCACGGAACGGTGTGGGATCAACCTTTCCGTGCCGCTGGTCCTGGAGTACGAGGACGTGTTACTGCGGCGTGAGGCTGGGATTCCGCTGTCAGCCTCTGATATTGACGCTGTCCTCGATTTCCATTGCTCGGTAGCTCGTACGCACGAGATCTTCTTCCTCTGGCGCCCGTACCTGCGAGATCCCAAGGACGACATGGTCCTGGAACTTGCAGTCAAGGCTGGGTGTCCCTTCATCGTGACGTACAACGAACGAGACTTCGCGGGCTGCGAGCGCTTCGGCATCAAAGCGCTCACCCCGGCGGCGTTCCTGAAGAAAATAGGAGAGCTAAAATGACGACGCTGAGCCTGCGCCTCCCCGAGTCGCTCCACAAGCAGGTCCGCGAGCTTGCTTCGCGCGAGGGAATCTCGATCGATCAGTTTATCGCCACCGCCGTCGCCGAAAAGATGTCCGCGCTGATGACGGAGGATTATCTCGCCGCGCGCGCAGCTCGGGGTGACCGCGCGAGCTATGATGCCGCGCTCGCACGGATACCCGACGCACCTCCGGAAGAACGGGACCGGGTTCAGGGCTGGGGCGAGTAAACTCGCGGCAACAAAAGCACAAAGTCCGCCTTCGCGGACTCCCGGAGAACATCAGTTGTAGGGGCGCGATTCATCGCGCCCGCCCTCGCCCCCACCCCGATGTCCGCCCTCCGCACCGAGATCCCGTAGGGGCAGACCTGCGTGTCTGCCCGCCCTCGCCGCCACCTCGACCCCGCCCTCCCGCACCGGGATCCCCGTAGGGGCCGCCCCACGTGGCTGCCCGTGCCCGCCGCCGCGCCACCGCCCGCGTTACGACGCGCTCACCCCCTACCCTCCCACTTGGCTCAGCGCCCGCAGCCCCCCGCTCCCCTCGTCGCTCCCCTGCACCAGCCAGTGGCGCTCGGGCTTGATGCGGAGGGTGTGGCGGATCAGCGGCTCCAGCGGCTCGCCTCGGCGGAGAGGATCGCGCAGGGCGGTGTGGAGATCGCCGAAGAGGCACGGCCGGAGCTGGCCATCGGCCGTGAGGCGCATGCGGTTGCAGGTGCCGCAGTAGTTGTGGCTCATGGGCGTGATGACGCCCACCGTCCCCGCCGCGCCGTCGAACGCGTAATACTTCGCCGGCCCGTTGCCGCGCGGCCCCGCAACCGGCCGCAGGTCGCCGATGCGGGCGATGCGCCCGAGGGTCTCCTCCGACGACACGTACTCGTCCTGCGACACGCCCAGGTTGTCGCCGGTCGGCATCACCTCGATGAAGCGCACGTGCCAGGGCCGCTCGCGCGTGATGGCGGCGAACGCCTCCACCTCGTCATCGTTGCGGCCGCGCATCACCACGCAGTTGACCTTGATGGGGAAGAACCCCGCGCGCTCCGCCGCCTCCAGCCCATTCAGGATCGCCTGCGCGGAGCCCGCACGCCGCGAGATGGCGTCGATGCGCTCGGGGAGCAGCGAGTCGAGCGAGACGTTGACGCGGTCCAGGCCCGCGGAGCGCAGCGCATCCGCGTGCTCGCCCAGCAGAACGGCGTTGGTGGAGAGGGCGATGTCCTCGATGCCGGGAATCGCACGGAGGATGCGCACCAGCGACGGGAGGTCGCGGCGCACGAGCGGCTCGCCCCCGGTGATGCGCACGCGGCGCAGCCCCAGACCCGCCATCGTTCGCACGACCTCGCCGATCTCCTCGTACGAGAGGAGCTCCTCGCGGCGCAGCCAGGGGAGGCCTTCCTCCGGCATGCAGTAGACGCAGCGGAGGTTGCACTTGTCGGTCACCGAGATGCGCAGGTACTCGATGCGGCGGCCGAAGCCGTCGGTCATCGGCCCGTGCTCGGGGATGGCGTTCTCGGCGACGACGGGAAGCGCGCCGCCGAGCTGCACGAGGCGCGTCATCCGGCCGCCGGGGTGAAGCCGGGGACCCACTCGTGCGCACCCTCCACGTACCCCTCGCGCTTCCATACGGGCACGCGCTGCTTGACCTGCTCGATGACGTAGCGGCTGGCCTCGTACGCCTCCCCGCGATGCGGCGCCGCTACGGCGATGGCGATGCTCGCCTCCCCCACCTGCAGCAATCCGACGCGATGGACGACGCGGATGTCGCCCGTCCCCCACCGCTCGCGCGCCTCGTCGGCGATGCGGAGGAGCTCGCGTTCGGCCATCGCCTCGTATGCGTGGTACTCGAGCTGGGTCACGGCGCGTCCATCGTTCTCGTTGCGCACCACGCCCCAGAAGAGGAGCGCGGCGCCGTCTTCGCGGGAGAGCGTGTCCGCGAGGATGCGTGCGGCATCCAGCGGCTCGGCGACGACGGCGGCGTAGCTTGCCCCCACGTCAGCCCCCCGCTACAGGCGGAATGAACGCCACCTCGTCGCCGTCATTGAGCGCGGTGGCG
Organism: Longimicrobium sp.; assembly: GCA_036387335.1. Classification (NCBI taxonomy): domain Bacteria; kingdom Pseudomonadati; phylum Gemmatimonadota; class Longimicrobiia; order Longimicrobiales; family Longimicrobiaceae; genus Longimicrobium; species Longimicrobium sp. The sequence continues at coordinate 10,472 of DASVTZ010000132.1, read as the reverse complement.
GCGGGTGCGTAGTCCATGTTCACGGCCACCACGGGTGATTCGGGGAGCGAAGCGAGCGCGGTGCCCCCCGCGCGCAGCTGCCGCACCAGGTCCGCGACGCGCGCCCCCGCCGGCAGCTCGACCGCGAGCTCGTCCGTCCCGGCGAGGTCGCGGTACGTGGCGAAGAAGAGGGTGCGAACGATCATCGGGCTCCGCGCGGGTGGGTGCATGCGTGCGACGTGGACGAGTACACCGCGGAGGCGGCGGGGTTCGGAAAGCGGGGAATGGGGAATGGGGAATGGGGAATGGGGAATGGGAGATGGTGCCGGAACGCCGGCATCGAACACCGGGGGATGAATCCCCCGGCTGGAACCACGCGAAGCCCGCTGAAGCGGGCTGGGGAGGGTTGGCCCACCACCCTTCTGTCATCCTGAGCGACGCGCGTCTCCGTATCTGCCACGTCTCCAATGCTTGGCGCGGAGTGAAGGATCTAGCCGGTGGGGCGAGAGGATCGCGGTGAAAGGCGAGCCTCTCGGAACGCGCAGTAGATCCTTCGCTCGCGCCATAGGTCAGAGCCGGGGCGAGATCGGGGCGGCGCTTCGCTCAGGATGACAGATGGAGTGATTCGCCGGTCGTCCCATTCCCCATTCCCCATTCCCCATTCCCCGCGGTTCACCCAGCCCCCGACGCCCCCGGCCCGGGCACGTTCTGCCGGACCTCTTCCGGAGGGGCGATGGTGATGAGGAACTGCGAGACCTCGTGGTGGAGGCGCGAGGTGGAGGCGCGCACCATCGTGCGGCCCTCCTGCGTCCCGATGCCGACCGCCACGTCGCCCGCTTCGGTGTTGAAGGTGATGTGCGACGGGCCCTCGTCGGCCGTGAAGCCGCCGTAGGGCGAGAAGCGCATGTTGAAGAACTCGCGCGCCCGGTCGATCACTTCCGCCGGGGACAGGTCGGTCAGCACTTCCTGGATGAGCATACGATCTCCGGTCCGGGTTCAGCGGGCGGACCGGGCAGGAGGTGTGCCACAGGCGTGCTACCGCTCGTCCCGCCCCCGCCCGCGCCATACCTCGTCCTCGTGGTGGCGCATCGGGCGCTCGGCCGGGCCGTCCACCTCGGTGTAGCCGCGGCGGGTGTCGTAGGCGGTCTCGTACGGGCCCAGCGAGCGGGCGGAGAGGGTGCGCGAGGCGCGGGCGTCGCGCGGGTCGAACGACTGCGGCATGGCGGGAAGCTCCGGGTGGAAGACACCCGCCGGAGCACGCAAGAAAAACGCCCGCCCCGGGTCCCGGGGCGGGCGGTCGCACGGCGTCGGCAACACAGAGAGTGCTGAGTCCTAAGTGCTAAGTGCTGGAACCATGCGCATGGTAGTTCAGCACTTAGCACTCAGGACTTAGCACTTCCGTTCAAACCTCCAGCACCTTCTCCTCCACCAGTGCGCGGAGCTCCTTCGACGGCTTGAACACCGGCACGGCGCGCGGCGGAACCTCCACCGGGTCGCCGGTGCGCGGGTTGCGCGCCAGGCGGCTCTTGCGCTCACGGACCTTGAAGGTGCCGAACCCTCGGATCTCGATGTTCTGGTGATCCGCCATGGCGTCCTTGATGGAGTTCAGGAACGAATCCACCACCACCGCGCAGTCGCGCTTCGTGATGCCGGGGCCGATCGTGTCGGCGACCTTCTGTACCAGATCCGCCTTGGTCATGAAACTTCCTCCTGGGGGGGTTGATGCTGGGGCTGTGCCCCGGGTCGATGCGCGACGCAGCGCAATTCGAGCGATAGGAGCCGCGCGGCCCTCCTTCGGGATGGAGGAGCCTCCCGAAGAACTCCTTCGTGCACGCGACGGCCGGAAATGATTTGCACCGCTGTTTCACCCGTTTTCAGGGCGAAAAAACCGGGTTCGGCAAACGTTGGATCGTTGCGGCCGGAGGGGGCGGAGCAGGCGCGTTGCGGGCGAAGACGGCCTAAGGGGGTGTGGGACGGCTATTTAGGACGACCGAAGGATAATCCGCCGCCCGCGTGCCGTCAAGCGTCTCCGCCCGCGAGGTTGCGGCGGCGCTCCATCTCATCCACAAAGCGGTCAAAGAGATAGACGGAGTCGTGCGGCCCCGGCGCCGCCTCGGGGTGGTACTGCACCGAGAAAACGGGCTGCTCGGTGTGCTCCACGCCCTCCACGGTGCCGTCGTTCAGGTTGACGTGGGTCACGCGCAGCCCCGGCGCGCCGGGGATCCCGCTCTCGTCTCCCTCCACCGCGAAACCATGGTTCTGCGAGGTGATCTCCACCGCCCCGTCGCTCACGCGGCGCACGGGGTGGTTGCCGCCCCGGTGGCCGTACAGAAGCTTGTAAGTAGTCGCCCCAAATGCGCGTGAGATGAGCTGGTGGCCCAGGCAGATCCCGAAGACAGGCGTGTCGCGTGCGCCCAGCTCGCGGATGGAGTCCAGCGCGTGGGGCACCGCCTCCGGGTCGCCGGGGCCATTGGAGACGAAGAGCCCGTCCGCCCCCGCCGCGACGATCTCCTCCACGGGCGTGTGCGAGGGGATCACCGTCACCTCGCAGCCGCGGTCGGCCAGGAGCTGCAGGGAGTTGCTCTTGACTCCGAAGTCGTACGCCAGCACCCGGTAGCGCCGCTCGCCCGCGGGGGTCACGGTGTAGCGCTCGTGCGTGGAGACCTCGTCCGCCAGGTCCAAGCCCGCCATGGAGGGCTGGGCGAGGATGCGCTCCAGGAGCGCGTTGCCCGCCCCGTCCGCCGGCGCGATGGCGGCGCGCATCGACCCGCGCGAGCGGATGTGGCGGGTGAGGGCGCGCGTGTCGACGCCCTGGATGGCCACCACGCCGCTGCGCTCGAGGTAGTCGTGGAGCGGCTCGGTCGCGCGCCAGTTGCTGTGCATCGGCGGCGCTTCGTGGAGGATGAAGCCGGCCACCTGCGGCCGCGCCGACTCCTCGTCCGCCGGGTTGACGCCGTAGTTGCCGATCAGCGGGTAGGTCATCGCCACGAGCTGGCCGGTGTACGACGGGTCGGTGAGGACCTCCTGGTACCCGGTCATCGAGGTGTTGAACACCACCTCGCCGAACGCCGTCCCCCCGGCTCCGTACGACTCGCCGGCAAATACGCGTCCGTCTTCCAGCATGAGCACGGCAGGTGCGGCCAACGGGGTCGTCTCCGTCCAAGTGCAATGTAGAGCGGTAGATGCGGGCGGGAATCTACGGGGGTGGGCGGGTGTGTCAAGGCGAGGGGGAAGTGCGTGAGTGCGTGAGTGCGTGAGTGCGTGAACCACGCCGGCTGCCCCCAACCCCTTGTCATCCTGAGGGAGCCGCCAGACGGATGCCCGCCGTGCGCCGTACTCCTGCGGCGACCGAAGGATCTAGCCGGCGAGGCGAGAGGCCGGCGCGAGACCACGGGGCCCTCGTTGCGCGCAGTAGATCCTTCGCTCCGCGCCAGAGTTTGGAGCCGCGCGGAGGTTGGTGCCGCGCGTCGCTCAGGATGACAGATATGGGGGGGACCAACGCACTTACGCACTTACGCACTTACGCACTTACGCACTCACCCCATCCGCGCCGCGACTCGGAAATACCGCACGCGCTCCTGCAGTGCCTCCGCCTGGGCGGAGAGCTCCTGGGCGGTGGCGGCGAGCTCTTCGGTGGCGGCTGCGTTGGATTGGGCGACCTGGTCCACCTGCTCCATCGCGCGGTTGATGTGGCCCAGGCTTGCGGTCTGCTCGTCCGATGCATCGGCGACGCGCTGCATCTGCTCGGTGGTGAGGCGGATGGTGGGCACCAGCGCCACGATCAGCCCGCTCGAGCGTTCCACGGTCTCGATGCTGCCCGCGGCCAGCACCCTGATCTCCTGCGCGGACTGCTGGGCACGCACGGCCAGCTTCCTCACCTCGTCCGCCACGACCGCGAACCCACGCCCCTGCTCCCCCGCACGAGCCGCCTCGATGGCCGCGTTGAGGGCGAGCATGTTCGTCTGCTCGGCGATCTCCTCCACGATGCTCACCCGCTGCGTGATCTCGTGCATCGCCGCCACGGACTCCTGCACCGCGTTGCCGACCGCCGCCGCCTCTTCGGCCGCGCGCAGGGCGTTGCGCTCCACCACCCTGCTCTCCGCCGCGTTCCGGCTCACGGTGGCCCCGATCTCGTCGAGACTGGCCGTCGTTTCCTGGGCCGCCGCGGCCTGGTCGCCGGCGCCCTCGGCCAGCGACTGCGCCGTGAGGGTCATCTGGCCGGAGGCTCCGGAGAGCACTTCCGCCCCCGTGCGCACGTCGGAGATCACCGTCGCGAGCCGCTCCACCATCGAAGTCAGCGCGGCGCTGAGCGCATCCTCACCCGAGCGCCGCGGCACAGTGACGGTCAGGTCGCCCGCCGCGATCTGCTCCGCGATGCGCGCCATCTCGCGCTCGGACTCGACGACTTCGGCCAGCGCGGCGCTCAGCCGGTCCTGCGCGGAGCGCGGCGTCACCCGCACCGACAGGTCTCCGGCGGCGACGCGGGCCGCGACTCGCGCGATCTCGCGCTCCGACTCCACCGTCGTCTGCATCGCGCTGGAGAGGCGGCCGATCTCGTCGCGGCGTTCGCGGTCCCGTCCGACGTCCACATCCAGATCGCCCCGCGCAAGCTGCTCGGCCACCTGGACGAGTCGTGTGATGGGCACGGTCACCTGGCGCTCCATCTCCCGCGCGATCGCGCCGACCGCAAGGCCCAGCAGGAGGAGGGATGCGAGGGTCGCCGCCCAGGAGACCCAGGCCGCGGTCCGCGCACGGCGAGAGAGGGCTTCGGTGTCCGCCTCGTGCCCTTCCTCCAGGGTGCCGAGCGGATCTCTGAGGCGCTCCAGCTTCACTTCGAGCTCGGGAAGCCGTCCGGCGGCCGCGGCGAGCTGGCCCCCGCGTGCCAGCGCCGCGATCTCATCGCCAAGCATCTGCAGCGAGTCGCGCGTACGGTCCGCGATGTCGAGGAGCTCGCCACTCCCCTCGCGCACCCGGGGGAGAGCCCGGTACGTCTTCAGTCGCTCACGCGTCTGGGTAATGTTCTCGGCATATGTGTCCAGCCAGCGCGAGCGCGCGGCCGGGTCGGGCGAGCCGGCCGCCTTGTGCAGCGCGAGCACCACCTGGTGCGCATCGCGGTCCACGTTGAGCACGAGGCCCAGTCCGGGGAGCTCCTGGCGAGCGACCCGCTGCGCGATCCCCCGCTCCGACGCGGCGCTCCAGGTGAGGGCGGCCAGCGCCAGCGCGGCGACCGCGCACAGCGCCGCGAGGCCGCTCACCAGCTTGCGGCGGAACGACCAGTGGCGGAGTCCCTCGTTGGAAGCACGGAGCGCAGACATGGTTCAGAGGCCCAGGAGCGGATTAACTCGGCGGGACAGTCGGGGGTGGAGGACATCGGCAGGCCGGATGACACGAACAAACCGCACTAACGCACTCACGCACTCACGCACTCACGCACTCACGCATTCACGCACTCACGCACTCACGCACTCACGCACTCACGCACTCAAAAGTACCCCAGCGCCACCATCAGCCTGTGCGCCACGTCGTCCACGGCCCGGTGGCGGTAGGTGGCGGGGCGGAGGGCGTAGCGGAGCCGGCGGGATGTAGACTGGCGGCTGGCGAGGAAGCGGTCCAGGGCGGCAAGGCGCACCGCGTCCAGCGCGCCGCCGTACAACGCGCGGAACTCCTCCGCCTGCGCAAAGAGCGGCGACATCCCGCGGCGCTTCTGGAAGTTGCGCACGCGTGACCAGAGCCCGCGCGGCATCCCCACGGTGTTGCTGGGGTGCTGGCGGTAGAGGAGGCTCGGCTCGGGGTCGAAGTGGATCGTGCCGAAGGCGGAGACCACCAGATACGCCCAGTGGTCGTGCATCAGCGCTCCCTGCGGCGTGCTGCGCGTGAGGAGCTCCCAGGCCGCGTGGTTGAACATCATCGTGCACCCCGACACCTGGTTCTCCACCAGCGCGTTGCGGAAATCCAGCGCCCGGACGTCTCTCCGCGGCTTGTCGAGCGGCTCAAGGTGCACGTCGACGGGCGTGAGGCCGGAGCAGTAGAGCGCGGGGCGCGCGGGATCGGCTCGCGACAGGTACTCGACCGCGCGCGCCACCTTGCCCGGCAGCCACACGTCGTCCTGGTCGCAGTACGCAAAGAACTCGGCGCCGGGCTCGGCGTCGCGGAGCGCGCGGAAGAAGCTCTCCGGCACGCCCACGTGCGCCCCGCGCTCCACCGTGGCGGAGCGGCGGCGGGCGTACTCGTCCAGGATCGCCAGCGTGCCGTCGGTGGAGCCGTCGTCGCGCACGCGCAGGTCGAAGTCCTGCAGGCTCTGCGCATCGAGGCTCGCCAGCAGCTCGGGAAGGAACTCCGCGCCGTTGTAGGTGGAGAGAAGGATCTGGACCCGCGCGGGCCGCGGCGGCGCGACGGGGAGCGGCTCGGCGGACGCGGTCGGGCGGACTACGGTGGAGCGGTGATGCATCTGGACGGTCCCACTCCTGATTCGCAAGAAGGTGCGGCGCGTTGGGCGGGTCAGCGCGCTTCGACGACGACCGCGCGTACCGCGTTGGCGCCGTAGCCGAGCCGGTTCCAGCGCGGGGCGTCCGGCTGCACGTTCCCCGCCGCGTCGTGCGCGCGGACGCGCAGGGTGTGGCGCCCGGGCGCGCGGCTCGCCCATTCGTACTCCCACCGCTGCCACAGGTAGCCGCCGGAGGCGGGGTGCACCCGTGCATCCTCCCACGCGTCGCCTCCGTCCACCGCCACCTGCACGCGGGTGATGGGCCCCGTGCCGGACCACGCCCACCCGTCCACCGTGACCGGCCCCGTGCCGAGCACTTCCCCGCCCCGCGGTCCGGTGACGACGGCCTTCACCGCCATCTCCGCGACGGGTACGATGGGGCCGCCGGCGCCGTAGTCCAGCACGTAGCGGTCGCGCTGGAACCAGCCGGCGAACGGCTCGGTGAGCACGGAGATGCGCGCCACCCACTTGACGCTCGCCATCCCGTACCAGCCGGGGACCACCAGCCGCAGAGGCGCGCCGTGCTCGGGCGGCAGGGGCTCGCCGTTCATCTCGAACGCCAGCAGCGTGTCCGCGTGCAGCGCCTTCTCCATCGGGAGCGAGCGGGCGAAGCGGATCTCGTTGCCCCCCGCCACTCCCTCGTCGGCGGCCTCCACGAGCACCTCCACGGCCCCGTGCGCGACGCCGGCGCGGGCGAGGACGTCCGCAAGGGAGACGCCGCCCCACTCCGCCGTCGCCACCGCGCCGCCGCCCCACAGCTCGCCCGCTGGCAGCGGCGCGAGGGTGAGGCGGTCGTTCCCCGCGCACTCCAGCGTCACGCCCACGGTGCGGCGGGGGAGGCGGGCCAGCTCGTCCATCCCCAGCTCCAGCGGCTCCCCGACGGCGCCGTCCACGCGGATGCGGTGGGTGCGCGCGTCCAGATCTGGGAAGGGGAAGTTGCTGCGGACGTAGTGCAGCCCCGCGGGTGTGATCTCGGTTGCGAGCGCTTCGAGGGGCGTCTCGGCGCAGAGCGGCGACGGGCGGACGACGACGCGCGGCTCACCGGCCATGGATCTCTCCCAGGACGCCGCGCTCGCGCAGCAACTCCAGCAGGCGCGCGGCCGATGCTTCGGCGCTCTCGCGGTCGGTGTGCAGGACCAGCTCGGGACGCTCCGGCGCCTCGTACGGCGACGACACGCCGGTCAGCTCGGGGATCTCGCCGCGCTCGGCGCGGGCATAGAGGCCCTTGGGATCACGGCGGCGGCACTCGTCCAGGTCGCACTCCACGTGCACCTCCAGAAAGGAACCCTCGGGAAGCATGCCGCGCACCCGGTCGCGGTCGGCGCGAAACGGGGAGACGAGCGAGCAGAGGACGATGGAGCCCTGCTGGAAGAAGAGGCTCGCCACCTCGCCCACGCGCCGCACGTTCTCGCGCCGGTCCTCCGCGCTGAAGCCGAGGTCGCCGGTGAGGCCGTGGCGCAGCTGGTCGCCATCGAGGAGCATCGTCGAGCACCCCATGCCGAAGAGCTGGCGCTCCAGGGCGCGGGCGGCGGTGGTCTTCCCCGCCCCGGGAAGCCCCGTCAGCCAGACCACGGCGGCGCGGTGCCCGTTGCGGCGCTCGCGCTCGGCGCGCGAGATGTTCCACCCTTCCCAGGCCACGTTGGGCGAGGCCTCCGTCCGCTCCTCTTCGCCCGAGCGCACCCCGGCGCGGATCATCCCCGCGGCCACCGTGGCGTGGGTGAAGGGGTCGATCAGGACGAAGCTCCCCGTCTCGCGGTTGATGCGGTACGGGTCGAAGCAGAGCGGCGAAGCAGTGGTGATCTCCACCCGACCGATGTCGTTGGTGCCCAGCGCGTCCACCCGCTCGCGGTGCAGCGTGTCCACGTCGATGCGGTAGACGAGCTTCGTGACGCGCGCCCGCACGGTGCGCGTGGTATGGCGCAGGAGGTACGGGACGGCGGTGTCGAGCGGCGCGTCGCCCATCCAGCAGATGGTGGCGTCGCACTCGGTGGAGACGGTGGGGTGGTTCATGCGCCGCACCAGCATGTCGCCGCGCCCGGCGTCGACCTCGTCCTCCAGCGTCACCACGACCGAGTCGCCCGGGCCGGCCTCGGCCACAGGGCCGTCGAAGGTGCCCACCGACCGCACGCGCGAACGGGTGCCGGCGGGGAGGATGGACACCTCCTCGCCCGGCGAGATGGTGCCGGACGCCACGCGCCCCGCCAGCCCGCGCCCGCCGGAGCGCACCACGTACTGGATGGGGAAGCGGAAGTCGATGCGGTTGCGCCCCGCCCCCACGTGCGCGTTCTCCAGCTGGTGGAGGAGGGTGGGCCCGTCGTACCAGGGAGCACGCTCGCTTGGCACCGCCACGTTGTCGCCGTGCAGCGCAGACACTGGGACGAAGGAGAGGCTCCCGATCTCCAGCCGCTGCGCGAAGTCGCGGTACTCCGCCACGATCCTGTCGAACGTCCCCGCGTCCCAGTCCACGGTGTCCATCTTGTTGACGGCCACCACCACGTGCGGAATGCCGAGCAGCGACGCGATGAAGCCGTGCCGCCGCGACTGGGGGAGCACGCCGCGCGCCGCGTCCACCAGCACCACCGCCAGGTCCGCGGTGGAGGCGCCGGTGACCATGTTGCGGGTGTACTGCACGTGGCCGGGGGTGTCCGCGATGATGAACTTGCGGCGCGGCGTGGCGAAGTAGCGGTACGCGACGTCGATGGTGATCCCCTGCTCCCGCTCGGCGCGCAGGCCATCGGTGAGGAGCGACAGGTCCACCCCGCCGCCGCCGCGCCGCCGGGTGGCGCGCTCCACCGCCTCGAGCTGGTCTTCGGGCACCGACCCCGTGTCCAGCAGGAGGCGCCCGATGAGGGTGCTCTTGCCGTCGTCCACGCTTCCCGCCGTGGTCAGGCGCAGGAGCTCCGTCTCAGTCTCGTTCATCACCGATTGCCGCGCGGACGCGTTGGAGAAAATGGGCTCACGCGGAGGCGCGGAGACGCGGAAGAGGAACAATGAGAACAGATCGTCCCGATCGTAAGAACGAGTCGGGCTCTCCCAGCGCCTCCTTCTCCTCCGAGACCCTCTCTGCGTCTCCGCGTCTCCGCGTGAGCCTTCCGTTGCGGCCTTCGCACGCACCGGAATTGTGCATCAGGCTCAGAAGTACCCCTGGCGCTTGCGGTCTTCGAGGGCCGCTTCGGAGCGGTGATCGTCCGCGCGGCCGCCGCGCTCGCCCACGCGCAGCCCCGCGATCTCGGCGATCACCTCGTCCACGGTGGATGCGGCGGACTCCATGGCGCCGGTGCAGGTGGCGTCGCCCACGGTGCGGAAGCGCACCTGCCGCTCCTCGTAGCGTTCACCGGCGAGCAGCGGCACCCACGGCGTGCGCGCCAGAAGCTGCCCGTTGCGGGCCACCACCTCGCGCCGGTGGGCGAAGTAGAGCGAAGGAAGCTCGATCCGCTCGCGCGCAATGTACCGCCAGATGTCCATCTCGGTCCAGTTGCTGAGCGGAAATACGCGGAAGTGCTCCCCCGGATGGCGGTGCGCGTTGAACAGGCTCCAGATCTCCGGGCGCTGGTTCTGCGGGTTCCACTGCCCGAAGCGGTCGCGGTGCGAGAAGAAGCGCTCCTTGGCCCGCGCCTTCTCCTCGTCGCGCCGCGCGCCGCCCAGCGCGGCGTCCGCCTTGAGCTCGGCGATGGCGTCGAGGAGCGTGACGCTCTGCAGCGAGTTGCGGCTGGCGCCCGGCCCCGTCTCGTCCACGCAGCGGCCGCGGTCGATGGAGTCCTGCACCGTGCGGACGATCAGCTCCACCCCCGTCTCGCGCGCCAGCCGGTCGCGGAACTCCAGCGCCTCGGGGAAGTTGTGCCCCGTGTCCACGTGCAGCAGGGGAAACGGGATGGGGCCGGGCCAGAACGCCTTCTGCGCCAGCCGCACCAGCACGGTGGAGTCCTTGCCGCCGGAGAAGAGGAGGACGGGACGCTCGAACTCCGCCGCCGCCTCGCGCAGCACGTAGACGGCCTCGCTCTCCAGCGCG
>DASVTZ010000131.1 GCA_036387335.1 Longimicrobium sp. | reverse complement strand
GAAAAGGCCAAGCGGCTGGTCGAGCATAAGCGCGACGTGGTGATCCTGCTGGACTCGCTCACCCGCCTGGCGCGCGCCTACAACACCAGCGAGCGCGGCACGGGCCGCATGCTCTCGGGCGGCATCGACAGCGGCGCGCTGGAGAAGCCGAAGCGCTTCTTCGGCTCGGCGCGCAAGGTGCGCGGGGGCACGGGGAGCCTCACCATCATCGCCACCGCCCTCATCGACACGGGGAGCCGCGGCGACGAGGTGATCTTTGAGGAGTTCAAGGGCACCGGCAACTCGGAGATCGTGCTGGACCGCGAGCTGGCGGACCGCCGCATCTACCCGGCGATCAACGTGGAGCGCAGCTCCACCCGCCGCGAGGACCTGATCCTGCCGCCGGAGTCGCTGGACAAGGTGCACCAGCTGCGCCGCGCCCTGCACTCCCTTCCGCCGCCAGAGGCGCTGGAGCTGCTCCTCAAGCAGATGAACGACACCAAGACCAACGCCGAGCTCCTGGGCAAGCTGCGCTGACCCAGCGGCACATCTGCTGGATCACAAGGGGCGGGCGCCGACACCGGCGCCCGCCCCTTTGTTCTGTTCATCCCCCAAGATCCCATTGGCCTCACGCAAAGGCGCGAAGACGCGAAGAAGAGCGCTCTAAGCTTTCTTTGCGTCTTCGCGCCTTTGCGTGAGATTGCTGTTCGTTACTGCACCGGTGCCGCCACGACGGCGCAGGCGATGCGGGCGCCCGAGTTGCCGGACGGATCGGTGCGCTGGTCGTCGGTGCCGGCATGCACGATGAAGGCGGTACCGTTGGCGTCGAAGATCGGCGCCTGCCCCGGCGTCAGCGAGCCGGCGATGGTCGCTTCGAGCGTGCCGCGCCCGTCCGCGCCGACCACGAGGTTGGGGAGGTCGCCGAGGTGCGGGCCGTTGGGGTTGCTCAGGCCGTGCTGGCGGCCCGTGGGGTTCAGGTGGCCCCCGGCGGTCGTGAAGGCCGGCCCTTCGCAGAGGCCCGCTTCGTGGAAGTGCACGCCGTGCGTTCCGGCCGGCAGCCCCGTGGACGCGACCTGCACCTGCACGCTGGTGCCGCGTTGAACGAGGGTCAGCGTCCCCATGGCCGCGCCCTGCGCATTGTACAGCGGCGCGGTGAACTGGCGCGGCCGCACCTCCTCCTGCGTGGTCCCCTGGCCGGCCGGCGCGCACGCCCCCAGCGCCAGCACCGCCGCGATCCAAACCGTATTCCTCATCCGACCCTCCATGGCAGGTAGTCCGGCCGCCACGCGGCGGCCCGGGCGCCCCCCTGCCGCAAGCTTCGTGCGCCGCGCGGCGCCGGCCACCGCAAAGGTGCACAAGAACCACGGAAAACGCACCCCCGCGCGTGTCTAGCACCTGCCTTGCATTGCGATACGGTTTCCCGGTGGCGCACGACGGAGCGAAAGCGAGGAGCGATATGCGCTGGCAAGGCGGAAGGCAGAGCAGCAACGTGGAAGACCGCCGCGGCATCGGCGGCGTCGCGGTCGGCGGCGGGATCGGGACGGTGATCATCGCGCTCGTGGTGATGCTGATGGGCGGCGATCCCGGCACCGTCCTCCAGCAGGCGCCCGCGGCGGGAGGACCGCCCCCGGGCGGCCAGCCGGGCGCCCCTCCCGCCAACGACGAGGCGCGGCAGTTCGTCGGCGCCGTCCTGGCCGACACGGAGGACACCTGGAACCCCATCTTCCAGCAGATGGGGCGCGACTACGTGGAGCCGCGCCTGGTGCTCTTCACCGGCGTCCAGCAGACCGCGTGCGGCACCGGCCAGTCGGCGATGGGCCCCTTCTACTGCCCCGGCGACCAGAAGGTGTACATCGACCTCGCGTTCTACGACGACCTGGCGCGCATGTCCGGCGCGCGGGGCGACAACGACTTCGCGCAGGCGTACGTGATCGCGCACGAGGTGGGGCACCACGTGCAGCACCAGCTCGGCATCGCGGACCGGGTGGACGCCGCGCAGCGCGGCGCCCGCGAAGAGGAGGCCAACGCCCTCTCCGTGCGCCTGGAGCTGCAGGCGGACTGCTTCGCCGGCGTGTGGGGCAACAAGACCAGGCTCCAGCTCGAGGCCGGCGACGTGGAGGAGGCCCTCGCCGCCGCCACCGCCATCGGCGACGACCGGCTGCAGCAGAAGAGCCAGGGGCGCATCGTGCCGGAATCGTTCACGCACGGCTCCTCCGCCCAGCGCGTCCGCTGGTTCCGCCGCGGCCTCGACAGCGGCGACTACCGCCAGTGCGACACCTTCACGGCGGACCAGCTGTAGCCACGCTGGCAAAGGCCGTCTGGGCGGAATCGAAGGGCCCTCGGCGCAACGCGCCGGGGGCCCTTTTCGGCCTGCGGGTAGACCATCGTTCTTCGCGGCCCCCTTGCATGCCGCGCACGTTTGAGTTAAATACTGCACCATATGGTTCAGTATCGAACGACCCGTCTTGATTCTTCGTTCGCCGCGCTCTCCGACGCCACGCGGCGTGGCGTGCTGGAGCAGCTCGGACGAGCCGACGCTTCGATCACGGAGCTCGCCGATAAGTTCCGCATGACGCTCACGGGCATGAAGAAGCACGTCGGCGTTCTGGAGCAGGCGGGGCTCGTTACCACGAAGAAGATCGGGCGCGTGCGGATGTGCCAGTTGGGCCCGCGCCGGCTGGAGGAAGAGACGGCGTGGATCGAGACGTACCGCCAGCGCTGGGACGAACGCTTCGACGAGCTGGACGTGGTCGTCGAGGAACTGACACGCAAGGAGAAGAGCGATGAACGCGAGAACCGAAAGTAGCCCCGTGAAGAACCGCACCGTGGTGGAACGGACATCGGACCGCGAGGTGGTCGTCACGCGGACCGTCAACGGCCCGGCCCGCATCGTGTTCGAGGCATTTGCCAGGGCGGAGCTGCTCCAGCGCTGGTGGGTGCCCAGGTCGATGGGAATGACACTGCTGTCCTGCGAAGTGGATGCTCGTGTCGGAGGCAAGTACCGGTTGGTATTCGACTACGGCGGCCCTGAGCCTGCCGCGTTTTTCGGCACGTATGTCGAAGTGGAGCCGTATTCGCGCCTCGCGTGGACCAATGAAGAAGGCGGCGAGAGCGGACCTGTCACCACGGTGACCTTCGAGGAAGAGGGCGGCAAGACGCTGGTGGTCCTGCGCGAGGTCTATCCTTCGAAGGAAGCGCTCGACGCTGCCGGCACCGGAGCAGCCGATGCGATGGTCGAGACGTTCGATCAGCTGGACGAGCTTCTCGTCGTCCTGGGTGAGAGCTCGAGTCAGTAGCTGAGACGCCGGTCTCACGGTCGTCGTCCTTCTGCTCCTCACGATCAGGCCGGGCTCGAGCGCACCTCGATTACCCGGCCGCCGCGCCCACGCCGCGGGAGGACGACGAGCGCCGCGGCCAGCAGCGCGAGCGCGAGGAGCGGGAGCGGGACCCCGGCGTGCGAGCGCGACCACTGCGCCGCGGCGTGGCAGAGCGGGATTCCCACGGCGAGGTTGAAGGGGAAGGTGATCCCCAGCGAGGCGGTGAGGTAGAGGCCCGGGTTTGCCTCCGGGAGCGCCACGCGCACGGCGGCGGGCGCGGCGATGTACGACGCGCTCGCCGCCAGCACGCCCAGCACCGTGCTGCCCCCGAGCGACAGCCCCACCGCGGTCCCCGCCCACGCTCCCAGCACGCCGTTCAGCACCGGCATTCCCACGCCGAAGAGCACGAGGAAGACCCCGGCCGTGCGCACCTCGCGCAGGCGCCTGGCGGCCACCATCCCCAGCTCGAGCAGAAAGAGCACGAGCACGCCCTGGAACGGGTCCACGAAGACGGGGGCGACCCTGGCCAGCCCCGCCGCCCCGCTCGCGGCGCCGATGGCGAGGCCGCCGGCCAGAAGCACGATGCTGCGCCCGGCGAGCACCTCGTGGAGCACCGGGCCCCACCCCTGGCGGCTTCCGCCGCCGGCCACCCGCGCCATCACCATGGCCACGGCGATCGCCGGCACCTCCATGAGCGCCACCAGGGCAGGGAGGAAGCCTTCGTACTCCGTCCCCGCCGCGTCCAGGAAGGCGAGCGCCGCCACGAAGGTCACCACCGACACGGACCCGTAGTGCGCCGCCAGCGCCGCCGAATCCGGCACCCCCAGCCGCCCGAAGCGCCGGGCCGTCGCGTAGGCCCAGAACGGGATGGCGCACCCGAGGGCCAGCGCGGCCGCCGCCGGCATCCATATCTCGTCCAGCGGCGTCTTCGCCAGCGCCGCCCCGCCCTTGAGTCCGATGGCGAGCAAGAGGTAGATGGAGAGCGCCGTGTACATCCCTTCAGGGATCTTGAGGTCGCTGCGCACCCACACGGCCACCGCGCCCAGCAGAAACGCGAGCACCACGGGGCTGAGGAGGTTCGTCTGGACGAGATCGAGGCCGGTCATTCGAGAGTGCGTGAGTGCGTGAGTGCGTGAGTGCGTGAGTGCGTGAGTGCGTGAGTGCGTAAGTGCCTAGTGCCGAGTGCCGAGTGCCGAGTGCCGAGTGCCGAGTGCCCACCTCGGTTTTCCACCCATCTTGTCATCCTGAGCGAGCCGCCCCCACGAATCCCCGCAGGGCTCCCGATGCTTGCGCGGCGAGCGAAGGATCTAGCCGGCGAAGCAGGAGGTCGGCGTCGTGACACCAATCCCCTCGGAACGCGCAGTAGATCCTTCGCTCCGCGCCACAGGGCGGGGCACGGGCGAGGACAGTGAGGCGCGTCGCTCAGGATGACAACGGGGGGGCGACAAAGGAGGGGTCCCCATTCCCCATTCCCCATTCCCCTACGAGCGCGCCGGCACCGCACCAGGCTTCCCACCAGCGCCCCCGGCCCTGCGCGCGACCCGGAACGACACCGCGATGGAGCCACCGATCAGGGCGGCGATCACCCCCAGCGACACGCCGATGGGGATCTTGAAGACGTCGATCAGCATCATCTTGGCGCCCACGAACACCAGCACCCCGCTCAGGCCGTACTTGAGGTACGCGAACCTGTGCATCACCCCCGCG
>DASVTZ010000130.1 GCA_036387335.1 Longimicrobium sp. | reverse complement strand
CTCGCCGTTCGCCGCGCAGCTCATGCGCAACGCGGTGTTCGCGCCGTACCCGTACGCCTACCGCTCGCCATTCGGGCGCGACGCGGACGAGGTCGGTGCCGCCACGCTGCGCTACGTGGAGCACCTGCTCGACACACCGGGAACCGCGTCGGAGGGGATCGGCGCGATCCTGGTGGAGGCGGTGCAGGGCCGCGGCGGCGACGTGGTGCCGCCCGCCGACTTCCTCCCCGGACTGCGGCGGATCTGCGACGAGCGCGGGATGCTCCTGATCGTGGACGAGATCTACACCGGATTCGGACGCACGGGCCGCTGGTTCGCGTGCGAGCACACCGGCGTGGTGCCGGACCTGATGGCGGCCGGGAAGGGGCTCACGGGCGGCTTCCCCTTCGCCGCCTGCATTGGCACCGATGCGGTGATGGAGGCGTGGCCCCGCTCCACCGGCGAGGCGATCCACACCTCCACCTTCCTCGGAAACCCCGTCGGTTGCGCCGCCGCCCTCGCCTCCATCTCCGTGCTGCGCGAAGAGCGGCTGGTGGAGCGCTCCGCCGAGCTGGGTGCGCGCATACTCGAGCGCCTGCAAACGATGACCGCCGACCACCCGCGCGTCGGCGAGGTGCGCGGCCTCGGGATGATGATCGGCATCGAGATGGTGCGCGACCGCGAGAGCCGCGAGCCCGCCCCGGAGCTGTCCGGCCGCGTCGTGGTGGAGGGCCTTCGGCGCGGCCTTCTGCTTCTCGGCGGCGGGCTGTACGGCAACGTCCTCTCCCTCTCCCCACCCTTTGTCATCAGCGACGAACAGGCGGATTGGGCTCTGGAAACGCTGGGCGAAATTCTGGATGGATTGCCGTGAAAGCGAACGTTGCTGTAGGGGCAGCCCCGCGTGGCTGCCCGTGCCCCGCCATGCGCCGCGGCCCGCTTCCAGAGCGCATCAAGGCCCCTGGACCCACACCAACGTCCGCCTTCGCGGACTGGCTTCATCCCCCGTTAAACCAGCGCCGAACGAACCACACACGAACGTGAGAGCATGGAGAAGCTGACCGATCTATTCGAGCGCAACCGGGCGTGGGCCGCCGCGATGACGGAGCGCGACCCCGAATTCTTTACCGGGCTGGTGAACCAGCAGACGCCGCAATACCTGTGGATCGGGTGCTCGGACAGCCGGGTGCCCGCCAACCAGATCGTCGGGCTGGCGCCGGGCGAGATGTTCGTGCATCGCAACATCGCGAACGTGGTGGTGCACACCGACCTCAACTGCCTCTCCGTGCTGCAGTTCGCGGTGGACGTGCTGAAGGTGCGGCACGTGATGGTGGTGGGGCACTACGGGTGCGGCGGCGTGCGCGCGGCGGACGAGGACGCGCGCCTGGGACTCATCGACAACTGGCTCCGCCACGTGCAGGACGTGCGCGACGCGCACCGCGACGAGCTGGACGCCATCCCCGACGCCGTCGAGCGGGTGGACCGCCTCTGCGAGCTGAACGTGGCCGCGCAGGTGCGCCACGTCTGCGAGACGACGGTGGTGCGCGACGCCTGGCTGCGCGGCCAGCCTCTGACGGTGCACGGCTGCATCTACCGCCTGCAGGACGGCATCCTGCGCGACCTGGGCGTGTCGGCGGCGGGACTGTAGCGGGGCGGGCACGCGGCTTCCATCCGCTCCGCGGCACCCACCCGTACCCGGAGCCACGATGGCCGCAGTCTCGGCGGAGCGCCTGGAGGCACACGTTCGCATGCTGGCGGAGACGCTGGCGCCGCGCAGCGTGGCGCACCGCGCCAACCTCGACGCGGCGGCGTCGTACGTCGCGGTGGAGATGGCGGCGGGCGGCGCCGAGGTGTCGAAGCAGGTGTACGCGGCCGCGGGGGCCGAGTACCGCAACGTCATCGGCCGTCTCGGACCCGACACGAAGGAGCGCGTCGTGGTGGGCGCGCACTACGATGCCGCCGGCCCCTTCCCCGGCGCGGACGACAACGCGAGCGGGGTGGCGGGGATCATCGAGCTGGTGCGCGTGCTGGCCGGCACGCCGCTCGGAGTGGGCGTGGAGCTCGTCGCGTATCCATGCGAGGAGCCGCCCTTCTTTCGCACCCCGTACATGGGAAGCATGGTGCACGCCAACTCGCTGCGCGCCGAGGGTGCGCGGGTGAGGGGGATGATCGCGCTGGAGATGATCGGGTACTTCAACGACGAGCCGGGAAGCCAGCACTTCCCCACCCCGCTGCTGAAGCCGTTCTATCCATCGCGCGGCAACTTCATCACGGTGGTGGGGAAGCTGGGGCAGGGGCCGCTGATCCGCCGCGTGCGGCGTGCGATGCGCCGCGGCTCGCCGCTTCCCGTGCGCACCATCCAGGCGCCGCGCGCGGTGCCCGGCGTCGACTTCAGCGACCACGCCAGCTACTGGGCCGCCGGCTTCGACGCGGTGATGGTGACCGACACCGCCTTCTACCGGAACCCGCACTACCACACCGCCCACGACACGGCGGACACGCTGGACTACGCGCGCATGGCGATGGTGGTGGAGGGGGTGCGCGAGGCGGTGGTGGCGCTGGCTACTTGAAGCGGAGCTTGGCCACCAGGATGGCGATGTTCAGCGCCACCATCCCGCCGTTGGTGGCGATCACGGGCCAGTCGCTGGTGATGACGCCGTAGGTGATCCACAGCGCGCCCGCCGTGATGAGGATGACGAACATCCCGAGCGACAGGTCGTTGGTCCGCTTCGTCTTCCAGACGCGCACCACCTGCGGGAGAAAGGAGATCACGGTGAGCGCTCCAGCGACGTAGCCGATGTAGGTCGCGAACTGCTGAATGGGTGCCTCCAGGTTGGGGTGGATGTGCGGCGGGTGGGTCGGGCAAGGGGTGCGCCGGGAGGGAAGCAGGGAGGTGGGTGGCTGGGTGGGTTGCAGGGAGTGGGTGGGTGATCCATGGTACCGGCGGTTGAAACCGCTGCAACGACCGCGGGAAGCCTGCCTTCGCAGGCTTCGGGGGCGGGGGCGGGGTGCCGCTACGCCGCCGGGGGATGAATCCCCCGGCTGGAACCACGCGAAGCCCACTGAAGTGGGCTCCAGGAGCGCGGCATCAGACCGCGCGTGCGCGGAGGGCGGAGTTTGCGGTTCCAGTGGCGGATTTATTCGTTCGTGGGGCGGTTGGCGGCGCATGGGAGGGCACGGGCAGCCACGTGGGGCTGCCCCTACGGGTATGGGGGTGCGTGGCGCGGTGGCGACGGCCGAAGGCGGATGATGATCCGCGAGTCCGCGAAGGCGGACTTTGCGCATTTCAAGCCGCGAATTCATTCGCCCCTGGATGGCGGATGGCGGATGGCGGACGGCGGACGGCGGACGGCGATGAAAGAAAACCGGGCCGCCGATCTTCGCGATCGGTGGCCCGGTTCGGGTTTGCCGTGCCGCGCGCTACGGCGTGCGGCGA
Organism: Longimicrobium sp.; assembly: GCA_036387335.1. Classification (NCBI taxonomy): domain Bacteria; kingdom Pseudomonadati; phylum Gemmatimonadota; class Longimicrobiia; order Longimicrobiales; family Longimicrobiaceae; genus Longimicrobium; species Longimicrobium sp. The sequence continues at coordinate 26,564 of DASVTZ010000130.1, read as the reverse complement.
GTGACGGCGCTGGGGGGGACCTGGGCGGCCAGGGCGCGCTGCAGGCTCGCCTGGAGCTGGCGGCTGCGGGCCAGGAGCTGGTCCGTCTGCGGGTCGGCGGCGACCATCTGGCGGTGCAGGAGGTCGTCGAAGGCGCGGGCGCGGCGCGCGATGTCGGGCTGCCGCATCACCGTCTGCTGGGCGCGCATGAAGCGGCTCTGGATGGTGGCGAACTCGCGCGCCAGCGCCTGCTTGCGCGCCACGTCGTTCCGCGACTCGGCCGTGCGAGCTTCGGCCTCCATCGCCTTCACGCGCGTGGCCAGGCGCGGGAGCTCCGGGTCCTGGCGCTCCATCGCCGCCTTGATGTCGCGCATCAGCGTGTTCTGCGTGGCGGCAAGGTCGCCGGCGCGCATGGCGCGGGCGTGGATCCCCTGCAGGCGCGCCGCGATGGTGCGCAGCTCCGCCATCTGCGCCTGCGACTGCTCGCGGGTGGGGGTGGCCGCCGGGGCCGCGACGCGCGAGGCCGTGGGGCGCGCCTGCGCGGAAAGCGCCGCGGGAAGGGCTATAAACGAGAAGGCGAGCACTCCCGCCCGCCGGGTATGACTGTTCAACACGCTCTCCTCTGCTGGTGTCCGCGAGGGCACGGGGCCCGCGCCGTGTGGCCGCTCCGCCGGAACATGCGGCGCGTCTTCAACCCCAAAGCGGCCCCGAGGTTTCACCGCGCGCCCGGCGGCGACCCTCCGCTCGAGGTGTCCGGCGGGGCCGGGGCGGGAGGCGGAGCGGGCTCCGGGGCGGGCGGGGTGGGCGCCTTTTCGCCCAGCACGCGTGGCCGGCGCGGCTCCGCGGGCGGCGTCTCCTCCGTGCGCGCCGGGGTCCGGCGCGGGCGCGGCGCGGGGGCGGGCGGCAGCGGATCGGGGTACGTCTCCACGCGCCCGGGCTCCGGGGCGCGCGGGCGCTCGCCGGCGCGGCGCTGCGCCTCCAGCTCCGGCCAGTTCACGCCGCGGCGCTCCAGGTCCGTCATTCCCACCGTGTCCGGGTTGTACCCTTCCACCGGCGCGAGCTGGATGTCGGTGGAGCCCCACTCCTCGTCGCGCCAGGCGGTGTCCATCGCCATCGGCGGGTAGATGCCGCCCGCCAGGTTGCACGGCTCCGCGGCCGGGCGGCTGTTGACGAAGTACTCGGTGTAGGTGGGGCCGCGCGCCGGGCATCCCTCCATCACCGCCAGCCCCGTGGCGCGGTCCACCGTCTCGGTGACGACGCCGCGCGGCGGGGCCCACTCCAGCGGGGCGCGGCGGCGGGCGTACACGCGCTGCATGATGCGCCCCCACACCGGCGCCGCCAGCGTGCCGCCGGACGCGCCGCGCAGGATGGTCTGCGGCTTGTCGAACCCGAACCAGACCGCGGCCACCAGCTCCGGCGTGTAGCCCACGAACCAGACGTCGGTGGCGGCATTGGTGGTCCCCGTCTTTCCCGCGGCCACGCCGCGGAAGCCGGCGGCGCGCACCGGGGTGCCGGTGCCGCGGTCCACCACGTCGCGCAGCATGCTGGTGAGGACGAAGGCGTCCGCCGGCTCCAGCACCTGCTCGCGCTCCTCCTCCGCCTCCCACAGCACGTCGCCGTCGGTGGTCTCCACGCGGCGCACCAGGTGGGGCACCACGCGATCGCCCATGTTGGCGAAGGTGGCGTACGCGCCCACCAGCTCGATGGGCCTCACCTCGGCCGAGCCCAGCGCGACGGCGGGGTTCTCGGGGACGGGGGTGGTGATCCCCAGCGAGCGCGCCTGGTCCGCCACGCGCCCCATCCCCACCTCCTGCGCCAGCTTGACGGTGACGACGTTCTTGGAGCGGGTCAGCGCGTCGCGCACGGTGATGGGGCCGTCGAAGGTGCCCGTGTAGTTGCGCGGGCTCCACGTGCTGCCGCGCGACAGCCGCACCTGGAGCGGCGCGTCGTCGAACTTCTGCGTGGCGGGCACTCCCTGCCCGATCGCGGCCAGGTACACGAACGGCTTGAACGCCGAGCCGGGCTGGCGCAGCGCCTGAAAGATGCGGTCGTAATTGGAGTCCTCGTAGTCGCGCCCGCCCACCAGCGCCCGCACCTCGCCGTTGCGCGCGTCCATCACCACCGCCGCGCCCTGCAGGTACGGGGTGCCGGAGGCGTCGGTGCTCTCCTTGCCGCGCGTGTACTTGGGATGGTTGAAGCTGCCGAAGGCGCCCGACTCGATGGCCGCGGCCTGGCGCGCCACCTCGCTCTCCGCGGCGGCCTGGGCGACGGGGTCGTAGGCGGTGTAGACGCGCAGGCCCGCCGTGTAGAAGCGCTCGCCCACCCGGTCCTCCAGCTCACGCCGCACCCGCTCCACGTAGTACGAGCCTCGCTGCCGCGTGTCCTTGCCGGGGCGCGACACCCGCATCGGCTCCTTCATCGCCGCCTCGGCGTCCGCGCGGGAGACGTAGCCGGCGTCGGCCATGGCGCGCAGCACGGTGTTGCGCCGGGTGCGCGCCGCGTCCTTGTCCTCGCGCGGGTTGCGCCGCGAGGGGAGCTGCCCCAGCCCGCCGATGGTGGCGGCCTCGGCCAGGGTGAGCTGCGCGGCGGGCTTGCCGAAGTAGGTGCGCGCGGCCGCCTCCACCCCGTACGCCCCCTCGCCCATGTAGATGTGGTTGATGTACAGCTCGAGGATCTTCTTCTTGCCGAACGCCCGCTCGATCTGCCGCGCCACGCGGATCTCCATCACCTTGCGGCGGATGGAGCGCTCGGTGTACGGAAGCGCCTTGGGAAAGAGGTTGCGCGCGAGCTGCATGGTGATGGTGCTGCCGCCCTCCGACACGCCGCCGCGCTTGACGTTGGCGAAGAGCGCGCCGCCGAAGCGCTTCCAGTCCACGCCGCCGTGGTCGTAGAAGCGCCGGTCCTCGATGGCGACGAAGGCCTGCGGAAGGTACTCGGGAACCGAGTCGATGGGGACGACGCGCCGGTTGGCGCTGGAGAGGTTGCCGAAGGGCTTGCCGTCCGCGTCCAGCAGCTCGGAGCCCTCGGCCTGGCACTGCTCCAGCTCGCTGACGGGTGCGCAGCCGCCCATGCCGCAGGGCGCAAACCAGAGCCAGCCGAAGCCGACCACGGAGATTGCGAGGATGGCGAGGAGCGCGATCTTGAGCTTCGGGTTCATTCTCGTCTCGGGTTCCCCGCCGGCCGCGGCTCAGCTCATGGACGCTTCTCCGGCTGCGCGGGCTGGGGCTTGATGAAGTCTTCCGGCCGCGGCACGCGTGGCTGGCCGGGGAAGACGGGACGGCCGGGAAGCTCCGGCGTCGGATCGACAAAGGTCTCGGTGCGCACCGCGGGCGCCTCGCAGCTCGCCGGGGGTGCGTACCGGGCAGCGAAGTAGTCGATGGTTCCGCCGCCGTAGGGGCAGTCCGCCGTAAGCACGCGCCCGCCGCTCACCCGGCGCGCCACCACGCTGCGCGGGCGGGGCCATTCCGGAGGTGGGCGGCGTGTTTCGTACGCTTTTCGCATAATCCGCGCCCACACCGGCACCGCCAGCGTTCCCCCCGTGCCCCCGCTCCCGGTGAGGATCGTCTGCGGATTGTCCAGCCCCAGCCAGACGCCGGTCAGCAGCTCGGGGGTGTACCCCACGAACCACACGTCTGTTGCGGAGTTGGTCGTCCCCGTCTTTCCGGCGATGGGGATGTCGTACGAGATCCCCCCGACCTCGGGGTCGCGCACGCCGTAGCCGGTGCCGCGGTCCACCACCTCGCGCATCATGTCGGTGATGATCCACCCCACCGCCGGGTCCACCGTGCGGCGCGTGGGCGCGGGGGGCTGCCAGAGGAGCTTCCCCTGGTGGTCTTCCACGCGGGTGACGTAGCGCGGCTCCACGCGGTAGCCGCCGTTGCCGAACGCGGCGTACGCGGAGATGAGGTCGATGGGGTACACCGCCGCCGCGCCGATGTACACCGACGGGAAGCCGGGGATGGGCGTGCTGATCCCCGCGCGCCGCGCCAGGTCCTTGACCCGCTCGAAGCCCGCGTCGCGCCCCACCCGGATGGTGGCCAGATTGCGCGAGTTGCGCAGGGCGGAGCGCAGCGTCATGTATCCGCCGTAGCGCCCGTCGTAGTTCTTGGGGCTCCAGGTGCCCACCGTCAGCGGCCCGTCAGACACGGCGAAGAGGGGCGAGCGCCCCCGCTCCAGGTCGGCGGCGTAGACGAAGGGCTTGAAGACGGAGCCCGGCTGGCGGAGCGCCTGGATGGCGCGGTTGAACTGCGACTGCTTGAAGTCGCGCCCGCCCACCATCGCCATCACGGCGCCGGTGTTGGGGTCCATCACCACCGCCACCCCCTGCAGGTACGGCGTGTGGCGCACCGCCTGGTCCGGCTTGAGCCCCGCCGTAAAGCGCTCGTAGGTGGGGTGCGCGTACCCGCCGTACGTCCCCGCCTCGATCGCCTTGAGCTGCGCCTCCAGCGACTGCTCCGCCGTCTCCTGCAGCACGGGGTCGAGCGCGGTGTAGATGCGCAGCCCGCCCGTGTACAGCAGCTCGCCGAAGCGCGGCTCCAGCTCGCGCCGCACCGCCTCCACGAAGTACGGCGAGCGGATGGCGTTGGTGGGGGGCGCCACCGTCACCGGGTGCCGCTGGAGCTCGGCGGCGAGCGCGGCGGTGATGACACCCTCCTGCCTCATCATCTCCAGCACGCGGTTGCGCCGCTTCTCCGCGCGCTGGGGGTGCTCGCGCGGGTTGTACGCGCTGGGCGCCTGCGGAAGCCCGGCCAGCGTGGCCGCCTCCAGCAGGGTGAGCTTCGCCGCCGGCTTGCCGAAGTAGGTGCGCGCCGCCGCCTCTATGCCGTACGCCCCCGCTCCCAGGTAGATGTGGTTGAGGTACAGCTCCAGGATGCGGTCCTTGGAGAGCTTCCGCTCCATCTCCAGCGCCAGCTTGGCCTCGGCGATCTTGCGCCGCATGCTCTTCTCGCCCGCCGGCAGCTGCTGGGGAAAGAGGTTGCGGGCGAGCTGCATGGTGATGGTGCTTCCGCCCGTGGCCCCGAAGCCGCCCAGGACGTTGTCGCGGATCGCCCCCACCACGCGCATGGGGTCCACCCCCTCGTGGTGGTAGAAGCGCGCGTCCTCGATGGAGACGAACGCCAGCGGCACGTAGCGCGGGAGCGACTTGATCGGCACGACGGTGCGCCGCTCGCGGTAGAACGTACCCAGCGGTGCGCCGCGCGAGTCGAGCACCTGGCTCGCCTGGCGCGGCGCGAAGTCGGCCACCTGGTCCGCGCTGGGGCAGGTGCCGGTGCAGGCGCGCGTCCATGCGGCCACCACGCCGCCGGTGCCGCACGACGCCATCGTCACCAGCCCCAGGCCGATGACGATCTTGCGCTCCTGCCGGTTGCGCCACGCCAAACGCAGCCGCTGCCAGCCGGCTCGTGCGCGCGCCTTCCACTCGCTGGTGTCCACTGCCACGGGTCGATGCTCGTTTCGGGGTCAGCTATCGGTTGCCAGAGTATATAGATACACCGGATCGGCCCCGGATGCCAATCCGGGGCCGGCTGACCGCGCGGACAGAAAAGCTTTCTCTGTGGCTTCCTCCGCGCTTCCTACCGCTCCGCCAGCGTACGCAGGGGGTCGCCGGTCACGCGGTACACGGTCCAGTCGTCCATGGACACCGCGCCCAGGGAGCGGTAGAAGCGGATGGCGTCCTCGTTCCAGTCGAGCACCCACCACTCCAGCCTTCCGCACCCGCGCTCCACGGCGAGCCGCGCCAGGTGGGCCAGCAGCGCCCTCCCGATCCCACGCCCGCGGTGCTCCGGCTCCACGAACAGGTCCTCCAGGTACAAGCCGGGCCGGCCCAGAAAGGTGGAGAAGTTGTGGAAGAAGAGCGCGAACCCCGCCGGCGTCCCCTCCCACTCCGCGATCACCACCTCCGCCCCCGGCCGCGCGCCAAAGAGCCCCTCGCGCAGCCCCTCCTCGGTCGCGACCACCTCGTGCGCCAGCCGCTCGTACTCCGCCAACCGCCGGATGAAGTGGAGGATCAGCGGCACGTCCTCCACCCCCGCCGCCCGTATCTCGATCGAGCTCATCTTCTTCCTCTGCCAGTTCTCTTCCGCGTCTCCGCGCCTCCGCGTGAGCCCCCCTGCGGGAATGCGAATTGCCAGCCGACCCCGGTCCAGTCAGCGACCCGCACACGCAAGCGAGGACACATGGACCGCAACAACGAAAGCAGCAACCCCGGCATGGCCGAGCGCCAGATGGACGACTCCACCGGCGGCCGCAGCGAGGGCGAGCGCCTCGCGGACCAGGACGACATGGTGAGCCGCGAAGGGATGGCCGGCGCCGGCTCGGACGTCGGCGGCAACGAAGTGGAGCGCGGCGAGCGCCAGGCCCGCACCGCCCCCGATCCGCAAGACGGCAGCTACGGCGACGCCAGCGGCTTCGCGGCCGCCGGCGCCGAGGGCGAGCAGCCTGCCCCGGGCCGCACCGAGAACGGCGGCATCGTGCTGGGCCAGGACCCCAGCGGCACCACCGGCACCTCCGCCGAAGCCAGCTCGCGCGACTTCTGAGCCGCACGTGCACGAACGGAGGGCCCCGCGGCGACGTGGGGCCCTCCGTGCATCACACCAGTCCGGGTCCGCCGGGGCCCGTCAGCCAGTACCACATCGCGCGCACCACCGCGAACGCCACCACCCCGATCGCGACCAGGATGAGCAGCAGCGCCAGCCCGGTGCCGAACACCACCGCGCGGCTCGACCTGCGCGCCACGCCGGGCTGGTCCACCACGGCGCGCAGCAGCTTGATGTTGCGCGCGTTGGCCTTCCACCCCGCGTCGAACAGGTCGCCCAGAAATGGAATGGTGCCGACGACGGTCTCGACGCCCACGTTGAGCACCATCCGTGCGACGACGGACGCGGGCGCGCCCATCCGTGCCGCCTGCATCACGATGTAGGCGGACATCGCCGTCCCCGCCACGTCGCCGATGCCGGGGACGAGGCCGATCAGCGCGTCGATCCCCACCCGCGCCCCGGTTCCGGGGATGGGGATGGAGTTGTCCAGCAGGTACGCCAGCCCATCCAGCCGCTTGAGCCTGCCGGCGCTGCTCTGCGCGTCGTTCTGCACGTCCTCACCCCCTTCGAACGCGGTACACGGTTCCCCGCCGATTCGTGGTGGCAAGGGGCGCGCCGGGGGCCCTCACCCCCGCTCGTTCCTCGCTGCCCCCTCTCCCGATAACAGGAGAGGGCTCCGCCCTCGCCGTTATCGAGAGAGGGGGCTCGGGTGTGCTTCGACCGGGGTTTGCGCCGCGCGGAGGGCCCCCTCCCCCCCGGCCCCCTCCCCCGCCTGCGGGGGCGCAGGGCGGGTGAGGGGGAGAACAACGTGTGCGCTGCGCAGATCTGGTAGGGGCGCGATTCATCGCGCCCGTGCCCGGCGCCGCTCCGCCGCCCGTCCCCGCACACGAGATCCCGTAGGGGCAGACCTGCGTGTCTGCCCACCCTCGCCCCCACCGGGATTCCGACTCCGTACACCGATCCCCGTAGGGGCCGCCCCACGTGGCTGCCCGTGCCCACCGGTGCGCCGACCCCCGCAACCGGCACCCATACACGCCAACCGCCCCTCCCCCGGGGTTGGGGGAGGGGCAGCGAGGTGACGAGCGGGGGAGGGGCCCCGCGCCCTACCGCACGATCACCCGGTCCGTCCCCCCGCGCCCGAACGTCTCCGGCGAGTACATCTCCTCGGCGCGCGGGGGCGGGACGATGAACAGGCCCGGGGTGGTGGCGCGAGCCACGTACGTGTAGGTGTACACCCCCGCCGGCAGCAGCGACGTGAACGCCTCCGCCCGATCGTCGCGCAGGTTCTGGTGCTCCCACCAGCTCCCGCCCCAGTAGCCACGGCCCGTCATCAGCGCGCGCTCCACCGGACCCATCGGCCGCACCGGGCCCTCATCGCCGCGGCCCTGCGGCTGGGCGCCGAGCAGCTCGTTGTTCACCGGCTCCCACCCGGCCGGGAGCGGATCGACCAGCGCCACGTGCAGCCGGCGCGACGGGGCCGTCATCGTGACCGTCACGCGGATCCGCGCGCCCGCGCGCACCCGCCAGATCCCGTCCTCGCCGCGCGAAACGTCGCCCGCGCTGTCCACGGCCTCGTAGGTGCGCTCCACCGCGAAGCCGCGCTGCATCGGCGTGAGTACCAGGTCTTGCGGGGCGTAGCGGAGGCCGGCGCGGTAGTAAAGCCGTCCCGTCCCCTCCATCCCAACGGTCAGCGACGGGGGGCGGAGCTGCTGGAGCACGCGCATCGGGATCTCCGTCTGCGCGCGCGTAGCGGAGCGGCCGCGGAAGGGCGCGCTCCCCGCCAGCCGGTCGCCCAGCCAGACGCGGGCGACGAAGTCGGGAGTCTGCGCCTCGTACTCGCGGAAGTAGCGCTGCACCGCCAGCAGCACCCACGCGTTCTCCTGCGTGTTGCTCCAGCGTCCGCGCACGCGGTTGCCCAGCAGCCCGCGCACCGTCTTGGCCACCAGCTCGTTGCGTGGATCGGCGGCCAGCAGCCCTTCCAGCACCACCGCGTCCGTGCGCCGCGACGAGTGGAGCAGCAGGTACTCGCCCTCCGTGTAGCGCGTGGCGAAGGTGGCCGTCGTGGCCGTCTCCGTGGCGCGGTTGTTCACCAGGGTCAGCAGCGAGTCGCGCACCGCCGCCGGCCCGCGCTCCCCCGCCGTCGCCGAGAGGAGCCACCCGGCCGTCTCCAGCTGGAGCTGGTTCACCCCGCCCGCCTCGGTCACCAGCCTGCGCACGTCGCCCGACACGTCGTCGCCCATGCGGCGGCGGGTGTAGAGGGCGTAGGCGTGCAGCGCGCGGCGTGCGTCCGCGGGGTACGCCCGCGGCAGGTTGCCGGGGATGGCGCGCAGGTAGCTGCGCGCGCGGTTGAAGACTTCCGCCGGCACGTCGTAGCCGGCCTCGCGCACCCGCTGCAGGGCGTGCGCGGCGTGGATGCTGGCGTACGGCGCCGACTCGCGCCCGCGCTGCCACCAAGCGAACCCGCCGTCGCCGTTCTGGCGCGCCGCCAGCAGCCGCACGTCCGACGCGACCGAGGCGCGCAGCGAGTCCGCCGAGGGCAGCCCCTCCGCGTTGACGGCGCCCAGCACGTCGCGCAGGGCCGCCACGGCGATCATCCGCGACGCGATCTGCTCCGTCCCTTCGTAGCGGTAGCTCACCAGGTAGAGGAAGGCGTCCGTCAGCTCGCTCAGCGCAGTGGACGAAGTGGTCACCTCCAGCCCGCCGAACGACGGGATGACGTCCATCGGCACGTCGAGCGGCAGGGTGGCCGCGCCCTGGGCCAGGTTGCCGTAGGTGGCGAACGCCTCGGCCGTGGCCGGGGTGTAGACGGGGAGCGAGAACTCCGCCGCGTCTGTCGCGCCGTCCGCCCCGGCGGCCACCACCTGGAAGCGCGCCTGCCCGGCCTGCACGGCCTCCGCGGCCAGGCGCACCTCCACCCGGTCGCGTGCCGGGATGGTGACGCGCCGGCCCGGATCGGTGAAGCTCACCCCCACGGCGCGCGCCGCCACCTGCACCACCATCGGCGCACCCGTGGTGTTCTGGAGCACGACGGGAAGCTCGAAGCGATCGCCGAAGTTGAGGAAGCGCGGCGGCGACGGCCTCACCATCAGCGGCTGGCGCGCGGTGATGGCGCTTTCGCCCAGCCCGAAGCGCGTGGCGCCCTCCACCGCGACCGCCGTCACCCGGTAGCGCGTCAGGTTCGACGGAATCTTGAACGGCACCCGCACCCGCCCCTGCGCGTCTGTGCGCACGGCGGCCATCCACACGGCCAGCGGGTCGAAATTGGTGCGGACGGCGATGGTCGTCGGCTTCCCCGGGGATAGCCCGCGGAGCATGATGCCGGTCGCGCGCCCCTGCAACATCGGCGCTTCCACAGGAGGAGGAGGCGGCGGCGGGGGCGGAGCGGACACCGGCATCGGCGCGCTGGCGGCCGCGCCGGTGGCGGTCAGTCTTTCGTACACCACTCCGTTCCCCGCCCTGTCCGCCATCGCCTCTTCCCGCCGCACCTGCTCGGAGACGAGGTAGAGCACCAGCGGCGCAGTCGCGTCCGTGCCGACGCGTACGGTCTGGCTGGCGCCGTCGTAGCCCTCCTGCATCGTGATCAAGGTCAGCGTCCCCTGCGGCACGCCGCGGATGCGGAAACGGCCCTGCGCATCGGCCACGGCAGAGAGGCCGGAGCCCTGCACCGACACCCGCGTGCCGCCCACCGGCTCCCCGGTCTGCACGTTGACCACACGCCCCACCAGCGTACCCGGCGCCGGCGCGAAGTCGGGCGCAACTACGCGGACCAGCGGCCGCAGGTGCAGCGTGTTGATCCCCGGCGCGCGCTCCGGGTAGAAGAGCGCGAGCGGATCGGGGATGCGATAGCCGCTCAGCGCGAGCACCGCCTCGTCCACCACCACCACCGCCACCTCGGCGCCCGCGACGGGACGCCCGCCCGCGTCGCGGACCTCCACCTCAACGGAGCCCTCCGCGTCCGGCAGCATGGTGCTGTCGGACGGCACTGCGCGCACGGTGAGCGTGCGGGTGAGCGGCGGCACGCGCAGCATCACCGTGCCCGCCGCCATGTCCACGCCGCGCGCCGTCGGAAGCTCCTCAGTGCCGCCGGAGGTCGCGCCGGTCACGTCCACCTGCACCCACACGTTCGGCACGTCCGCCTCGGTGATGGGGATGCGCAGCGTGTGCGTGGCCCCCTCGGTGGCGAGCGGCTCCGTCCTCACGATCCCGTTCCGCCCGATCGTCACCACCCCGCGCGCCGGCTGGAAGGGGAGGCGCAGGAGGATGCGCGCCGTGTCGCCCACGGCGTAGCGCTCCCTGTCCGGGATCATCTCCACCCGCCGCGCCTCGTTCTCCTCGCCGCGGCCGGGGAAGCGCACGCCGGGGCCCGCCACCCACATGCGCAGCGTGGTGAAGGTGCGGCGGCCCTGCGCGTCGGTGGTCACCCCCTCGATGCGGTAGTCGCCGCCGACGACGCGAAAGGTGCAGCGCACCGGCGTCGTGCCGGAGACGCGGGAGCACGCCTCACTCCCCGCCTCCACCTCGCGCCAGCGCCCGTCGTCGAAGCGCCATTCGTTGCGGCGGATGCGCACGTCGATGGTGCGGCCGGTGACCGGCTTCCCGTCCAGCCCCACCGCGATCATCTCCAGCTCCATCGTGTCGCCCGCTTCGAGCCACGAGCGGGGCGTCCTCATCCCCAGGTACACCGCGGACGGGTGCACCAGGAGCGACGCGCTGGAGGTCCACGTCTGCCGGTTGACGTCGGTGACGGTGGCGTACGCCGTCACCTGGAAGGGGCGCGGGGGAACGGCGCGGTCGAAGTCCAGCCGGATCGCGTGCGCCCCCGACGCGTCGGTGACGCCGCTGAAAGTCTCGTCCTCCTCGCCGTCATCGTCGCCATCCATCCACCACCACCAGGGGCGCGTGGGGCCGAAGCTCCACTCGTCCCACCCCGGCGGGGAGAAGAAGCCGGGCGCCGCCGTCACCCGCCACTCCACCGGTGCGCCGGGAAGGCCGCCGCCGCTGAAGTACGACGCGCGCGCCACCACCTCCGCTCCGCCGCCCACGAAGTGCGGGCCCTCGTCGGCCGTGACGGAGACCTCGTACTCGGGCCTGCGGAACTCCTGCATCAGGAAGGAGAAGCCGTGCGAATCGTTCGGCGACCCGGCCAGGCTCACCTGGATGGATGCGTGGCCCAGGTTGGCCCCCTGCGGCACCACGAACGACGCGTCGAAGCCGCCCAGCTCCGTGAGCTGCGCCGTCCCCTTGCCGATCTCGTTGCCGCGCGAGTCGCGCACCAGGTAGTCCACGGCGCCGCGGCCGGGAAGCGTGAGGGCGCCGTCCTTTCCGAACGACATCCGCCGCGCCCACCCCTTGAAGCGCACCGTCTCGCCGGGGCGGTACAGGTTGCGGTCGGTGAAGGTGTACCACGCGGTATGCGCCTGCTCCGGCTGGCGCCCCAGGTGCACCCACCCCGCGTTGCCCATCCCCGGCGCCAGGATCGCGACGTCGCCCCCCGACCGCGCCACGATGAGCGAGCGCTCCGTCCCGGACGGAAGCCCCATCGTCGCCAGCCCGTCCGCGCCGGTGGTGGCCGCGGCGCCGGCGGGATGCAGCCTCACCTCCACGCCCGGGAGCGGGCGCCCGTCCACCAGCGAGCTCGTCCACGCCGTCAGGTCGGTCATGTCGCCGAACGCGGTGAGGCCGATGCGCGTGGCCTGCACCCACAGATACACGCCCTGGTTGCGCTCCCCCGCCGTGGCGCCCTCGACCGCCTCCACCGCCACCACCACCTGCCCCAGCCCGCCGTCCAGCGCGGGCGTCAGGTCCACCGCCACCTCGCGCGTGTCGCCGGGCTGGCCGCCCGGCTGCACGAGCCGGCTGGAGACCTCGCGGCCGGGGAGCCGCATCGGCTCTCCGCGCTCACGCCCGCCCCTCTGGCCGAAGGTGAGCCAGTCCTCGGGCGCCACGCGGAGCACCCGCACGCGCAGCCGCTGGTGCCCCCGCGCGAACACGGAGACGGAGCGCGGCCCCTGCGGATCCAGCACCACCATGTTGTTCGCGGACCAGAGCTGGGCCACCGGCGCGCCCACCTGGAACGACGCCGTGGCCGGCCCCGCGAGCCGCTGCCCGAACCTGTCGCGCAGCCCCGCGTCCACCCGCACGGTGTAGCGCGTGTTGGGCCGCGTCCGCCCCATGATCATCAGCGAGTTGCCCTGCGGGGCGATGCGCATCCCCTCGATGGCGGGCTCCACGCGCACGAGCGATGCGTCGAAGAGGGAGTCGGCCAGCGGGTTGGAGAACTCGAGGACGAACGGCATCCCCGGGCGGCACAGGCCTCCGTAGCCGCAGTTGCCGCGCACGAAGCGGAACGGCCCAAAGGTGCGGAAGCTCCACACCTGGGTGTCCACCGTGCGCCGCGGCCCCTCGGCCGATGGAGTGCCGGGCGCGATCGTGACCGTGACCTCAACGTTGTTGGGCAGCGGGTTGACCGGGCGGAAGGCGATCCAGCGCCCCGCCTCCAGCCCGCGCACGCGCGCCTGCGCATCCGCGTCCGCCTCCACCTCCGATGCCGTGGCCATGCGCACGGGCACGCGCGCGCCGCCGGCCTGCACCACGACGCTTGCGAGGACGGCCGCGGGGTTCACGTTCTGGTCGAAGCGGGCGACGATCACGGGCCGCAATCCCGTCGCGCCGCCGTACGGCCACCCGCCCGTGGCCCGGGGCGCGGGGGTGGCGAAGGTCCAGCGCACCGCCTCCGCCAGCCGCCCGCCCGTGGCCGACGTGGTGCCGGCGGGGATCTCCACCGTGAACTCCGTCGCCATCGGGAGGCGCCCCTGCGGCTCGAAGCGCAGCGTCCTCACGTCGATCCACTGCCACCGCCCCGGCGCCTGCGGAGAAAGCCGCGCCGGCACCGCCCGCGCCTCCACGTTGCCGACGGACGAGAGCGGCACCATCGGCTGCGAAAAGGCGATCGTCACCTCCGCGCCCAGCGGCACCTCTCCTTCCGGCGCGCGCCGCGTGACCGTCAGCGCCCCCGTCCCCATCCGCGGCACCGGCACCGACCCCGCCGTGTCGCGCGACGGGAAGCCGGTGACCACGGTGGCCCCGGCTCGCGGCGCGGGCATCGTCTGCGCGGGGAAGTGGAAGCTGTCGCGCGCCGCCGAATCGGGCGCCAGCGGCCGTGCGCGCGCCAGCACGCGCGCCGCCTCCAGCGCGCTGATCCTCTCTCCTTGCGTGGCGGGGAGCGCCGCCGTCCCCAGCACCCGCCCCTGCGACACGCGGAACTGGAGCCCCGTCGTATCCACGGTCCCCAGCCCGATCACCCGTGGCGGCGACGTGGGATACAGCGGCGGAACGCGCACGACCCGCTGCGCATCCCCCTGCGAGGGCGCGAACATGGCCGCGGCGACCACGGCGGCGGCGAGAAGACGGCGGAGACTGGGCATCATGGACAGGCTCGGGAGGACGGAAAACAGCAATCTCACACAGAGACACAGAGACACAGAGGAAAGACAAAGAAAAACTTCTCACCCCCCGCGGCCCCGGGCGAGCGAAGCCCGCACAACAGCTAGGACGACACACTCCGCAAAACGAACACACCACGCAGGCCACTCGAGACGGCTTCAGCCGTCTTCGCGTGGTTCCAGCCGGGGGATTTATCCCCCGGCTGCGGCCGCGATCCACCTAAGCAAAGAGGCGCGGAGAGCATCCGCTGCCCCGCGCCTCCATCCCATCGTACCGGCCTCCCGCTAGATGTGCAGCGCGTGCCCCATCGACGCCAGCGCCGCCTCCGCCACCGCCTCGGAGAGCGTGGGGTGCGGGTGCATCGCGCGGTCCATCTCCTCCATGGTGGCCTCCAGGTGCCGCCCGACGACGAACTCGGCGATCAGCTCAGTGGCGTGCGGGCCCACCAGGTGCGCGCCCAGGATCTCGCCGTACTTCTTGTCGCGGATCACCTTGACGAACCCTTCCGAGTCGCCGGCCGTGAGGGCGCGGCCGTTGGCGCTCCAGGGGAAGGAGCCGATCTCCACGTCGTGCCCCTTCTCACGCGCCTGTGCCTCGGTGAGGCCGACCGACGCGACCTCGGGGTGGCAGTAGGTGCAGTTGGGGATGTTGGAGTAGTCGATCCCCGCGTGCTTGTCGCCGTGGATCGCCTCCACGCACGCCACGCCTTCGTGAGAGCCCTTGTGCGCCAGCAGCGGCGGCCCCGCCACGTCGCCGATCGCGTAGATCCCCTCCACGTTCGTGCGCAGCTGGCGGTCCACCTCGATGAAGCCGCGGTCGGTGAGCTTCACCCCCGCCTTCTCCAGCCCGATGTCCTCGGTCAGCGGCACGCGGCCGATGGCTGAAAGGACGCGCTCCGCCTGGATCGTCTGCGTCTCGCCCTTGGCCGTCTTCACGGTGAGCGTCACGCCGTCCTTGCCGATGTCCGCCTTTTCCAGCTTGGCGCCGGTCAGGATCGTCATCCCGCGCTTGCGGTACGCCTTCTCCACCACGGCGGAGACGTCCTTGTCCTCCAGCGGCAGCACGCGGTCGGCGGCCTCGATGATGGTGATCTGCGTGCCGAAGGCGCTGTGCACGTCCGCGAACTCCATTCCGATGGCCCCCGCGCCGATCACCGCCAGCGTCTTGGGTGGCGACTGCGGGATCATGGCGTCGGTGGAGTCCCACACGCGGTCGTGGTCGATGCGCAGGAACGGCAGGTCGCGCGGCTTGCTGCCGGTGGCGATGATGATGTGCTTGGCCGCGACGGTGGACTTCGACCCGTCCTTGGCCGTCACCTCCACCTTCCCGCCGCCGGCGAGGCGCCCGCGGCCGGGGAGGTGGGTGATCTTGTTCTTCTTGAAGAGGAAGCCGATCCCCTTCACCAGCCGTTCGCTCACCTGGCGCGAGCGCTTGACGGCCTGCGCGAGGTCGGTCTTGATCTCGCCGACGGTGACGCCGAACTCCTGGGCGTGCCCCAGGTGCGTGATCATGGCCGCGCTCTCCAGCAGCGCCTTGGTGGGGATGCACCCCCAGTTGAGGCAGATGCCGCCGAGCGCGTCTTCCTCCACGCACGCGGTCTTGTAGCCAAGCTGCGCGGCCTTGATGGCGGCGACGTACCCGCCGGGGCCCGCGCCGATGACCACGATGTCGAAGCTCGTATCCGCCAAAGTGCACCTCTGGATCTCGGATGGTGGGCGGCGCCCCGTCCCCCGGAGCCCCGCGCCCCGGACCCCACCCTCGGCGTCCGGGAAACGCGCCCAAAGTACGGGGGAGGGGACGGAAGTGCAAAGCCTAAGTCCTAAGTGCTAAGTCCTAAGTGCTAAGTCCTAAGTGCTAAGTGCCTAGTGCCTAGTGCCTAGTGCCGAGTAAAGCGCACTCACGCACTAACGCACTCACGCACTGCAGTTCAGCACTTAGCACCCAGCACTCAGCACTTCCTTCCACCCGTCACCATTCTTGCTCTGCGCTCCACCAAGCAGTCCCACCCTCACAGCGGCGGGAGAACGGAATGGCGCGGATCGACGGAGTGGCGGGGCAGGCGGGCGCCGCGGCGCGGGACGCGGCGCGCGAGGCGGGGCCCTGGGTGGAGCGGCTGGCGCGGATGGGGTACGCCGCGCGGGGCGTCGTGTACGTGATCCTGGGGATCATCGCCGCGCAGGCCGCGCGCGGGGAGCGCGGCGCGGCGGACCAGCGGGGCGTCTTCGGCGAGATCCTGCAGCGGCCCGGCGGCAAGTTCATGCTCGGGCTGGTGGCGGTGGGGCTGCTGGGCTACTCCCTGTGGCGCTTCGTGGAGGCAAGCATCAACCCCGAGCACGACGGCGCCGGCAAGCGCGCCCTCTTCGCCATCAGCGGCGTCATCCACGTGGGGCTCGCCCTCTCCGCCATCCGCATGGCGTTAGGCTCGTCGTCAGCCAGCAGCGGCGGCGACAGCGGCGCCGCATCGTGGACGGCCACGGTGATGGAGGCGCCCGGCGGACGATTCCTCGTGGGAGCCGCCGGTCTGGGAGTCGCGGCGTACGGCGCCGTGCAGCTGATGCAGGCGTACAAGGCCAAGCTGGACAAGCAGCTCGACCTGTCGCCGCTCAGCTCCGGGGCGCGTACGTGGGCGATCCGCACGGCGCGGGCGGGGCTGGCGGCACGCGGCGTGGTATTCCTGGTGCTCGGCTTCTTCCTGGTGCAGGCCGCACGGCACAGCAACCCTGGCGAAACCCGCGGCCTGGGCGGCGCACTCGATGCCCTGCACGACACCGCGTACGGCGCCTGGGTGCTCGGCCTCGTCGCGATGGGGCTGATCGGCTACGGCATCACGCAGCTCCTCAAGGCGCGCTACCGCCGCATCAAGCCCGCCTGACCCTCATGTCGATTCCCCCGCCCCCCGTTCGACGCTACCATGGACAGGGGCGAGGGCCCGGCATTTACCCACCGAGCGGAGAGGCACGAGCATGTCAGACGCGGCCATGCATGTGGAGCTGACGAAGGAGCACCAGTGGCTGGAGCAGATGGTGGGCGAGTGGACCTGCGAGATGGAGGCCGAGATGTCCCCCGGCGGCCCCACCGACACCCACAAGTCCCGCGAGACCGTGCGCTCGCTCGGAGGCGCCTGGGTGGTTTGTGAGGGCGAGATGGGTAGCGGGCGGACGCTGATGGCGCTGGGGTACGACCCGGCGAAAGGGCGCTTCGTGGGGAGCTTCATCGGCTCAATGATGACGAACCAGTGGATCTACGAGGGCGAGCTCGACGAGTCGGGCAATGCGCTGGTGCTCTCGACTCGCGGCCCGAGCGTCGAGGACGGCAGCATCACCGACTACCGCGACACCATCGAGATCCGCGCCCCGGACCACCGCGTCCTCACCTCCAGCTACCGCTTGGCCAGCGGCGAGTGGACGCTGTTCATGACGGCGCACTACCGGCGGGTGTAGAGAGGCGGAGGGCCCCCTCCCCCGCTCGTTCCTCGCGGCCCCTCCCCCAAAACAGCCTGGGGGAGGGGCGTTTGGCGTGCATTCGTGCGCGTGGCGGAGTGCGTCGCGGGGGAGGGCACGGGCAGCCACGTGGGGCGGCCCCTACCGGGTTGGGTGCCGGGGGGCGGGGGTCGGCGCGCAGGAGAGGGCGGGCAGACACGCAGGTCTGCCCCTACCAGCATCGGTGCACAGGGGCAGGCGACGGTGCAGGGCGTGACACGGGCGCTACGAATCGCGCCCCTACCGTATCTGCACGCGTGGCAACAACATACGCCCCCTCTCTCGATAACAGAGGGCGGAGCCCTCTCCTGTTATCGGGAGAGGGGGCAGCGAGGAACGAGCGGGGGTGAGGGCCCTACCCCACCCGCCCCCGCACCTCCGCCCGCAACGCCTCGAACTCCGCATCCCCCACCACCGGCACCGCACCCGCCGTCGGGATCTCGTCGTCCAGCGCCACCCAGCTCACGCAGCCCTCGTAGCCGATCGTGTTGGGGATGACGATGGGCTCGGGGAGGACGTAGGCGCGCACCAGGATGACATGCAGGTAGGGGCGCCCCTTGTACTCGAAGCGCGATCGCACCGTCTCGGGCGCCATAGGGTGGAGGCCGGCGAGGCGCGCCATCACCTCCAGGCTCTCCACGCGGAAGGCTTCTACGACCTCGGCGAAGACGCGCAGTCGCACCTCGTCGCGCGAGGCGGGCTCCGGGGCGGCGAGCAGGTCGCGGAACTCCGGCGCAAGCTCCTCCGCGTTCTGGTGGAAGGCGGTGGGGAAGATCCAGAAGGCGCGGTGCTCCACGTCGAAGCCGCCGCGCCGCTCGCTGATCCCCCCTTTGCGCACCAGCAGCGAAACGCGCGCCGTGGCCAGGGCGCGCTCCACTGAGGCCCACTCCTTGAGCGCCTGCCTACTCGACGACGACGAGACCATCGTCCAGGCCGCGCTGGAAGGGGAGCTTCACCACCTTCGCGGATGGGCCGTCGGGCGAGCCGACACGCAGCTCGGACCCAGGCTCCACCTCGCGCCGCGCGAAGCCCAGCGCCCCCGTCTCCCCCAGCATCGGGAGGAAGGCGACGCTGGTCAGCCGCCCCACCTCCTTCCCGGTTTCGGGGTGGAAGAGGCGCGTCCCCACTTCCGGCGCGGGGCCGTCGCCCAGGCGGAAGCCGCGCAGGTGGCGGTTCACGTGGCCGCGGTGGGCGATGCGCACGATCACCTCCTGCCCCGTGTAGCACCCCTTGGAGAAGGAGATGGCGCGCTCCATCATTCCCGTCTCCTCGAAAACCTCGGTGGGGATCACGTCTTCGGTGAGCTCGGCGCCGTAGCGCGGGCGCCCGGCCTCCATGCGCAACGCATCGATGGCGGCCAGCCCCACCGGCCGCGCGCCCAGCTCCGCGCCCTGCTCCAGCAATGCGGTCCAGAGGTCGGGGACGACGGTGGGGGCGGCGAACAGGTCGAAGCCGATCTCGCTCCCCACGTAGCGCGTCATCGCCACCATCACGGGCGCCTCGCCGAAGGTCATCTCGCGAAAGGCGTCCTCGGCCATCTCCCCCGGCCCAGCGCCCAGCACCCGCTCCAGTAGCGCCCCCGACTTGGGACCGTACACGCCGAGCTGCTCGATCTCGCCAGAGACGTCGGCCCAGCGGGCGAACATGGGGGGGACGAACTTGAGCAGGTGCTCGCACGTGCCGGCCAGCGCCTCGCGCGGGATCTCCACCAGGACCTCCTCGATGGAGCGGCGGAAGGCGCGCAGCTCGGCCAGCGTGCGGCCCTTCGGGGTCAGCATCGCGGCGTACACCCCCTGCCCGGCCGGCGCGGCCAGCAGGTCGTTGGTGATGAGGCCGTGGAGCATCTTGGCGGGGTCCTTCCCCAACATGCGGATGCGCGCGCGGTCGCTGCGCTCGGCCACCCCCACGCCGTCGCGTACGGCGTGGTACTCGGCCAGCGTGTCGCCGTAGCTTTGAGCCACGGAGCGCCCCGCCACCTCGGTGAAGAGGGCGCCGGCCGCCTCCTGGAACCGCCGCATCGGCGGCTCGGCGATCACGCGCATCGTCGTCTCGCTCATCCTTGCATCCCTTCCATCAGAGTCCTGAGCTCGGTGAACCAGCGCGCCTTCTCGGCGAAGGGGATGCGGGCCAGCCCGCTTGGGCTCGGCACCACGAAGTCGGTCACCCCCGCAGCCACCTGCGTCGCCTGCGCCCCCCACGGCGCCGATGCGAGCCCCGAAGCCAGCAGGTACACGCCCTTGCCGTTGTAGCACACCACGCGCGGCCGCAGCTCCGCCACGATCCCGCGCAGCCTCCGCACCCCCTCGCGGTACTCCGTCGCGGTGACCTCGGCCGCGCTGCGGGTGGGCCGCTTCACCAGGTCCGTCACCCCGATGCCCAGCCCGAGCAGGAGCCGGTCTTCCTCGAAGTGGAAGCGGCGCGGCGTGAGCCCCGAAGCCGCCAGCAGGTCCCAGAAGCGGTTGTTGCGCCCCGCGTAGTAGTGCCCCAGCCGCGCCGCCCGTACGCTGGGGTTGAAGCCGACGAAGAGCAGACGCACTCCGGGGGCGATCAGGTCGGGCAGGGTGCGGACCGTCTCGCCGTCGACGAGGTACAGCGGGGGAATGGGGATTGGGGAATGGGGAATCGCCTGCCCTCCCATTCCCCATTCCCCATCACCCATTCCCCGCGGTCCCCCCGCACATCTCCTTCAGCCGCGCCTCGTTCCCCTCCAGCTCCGTCACCAGGCGCCGCACCTCGGCCGTGGAGGCGGCGTTTGGAAGCTCCACCTTGATCTCGTCGCCGGCCTCGCGCGGCAGGAAGACGACGGTGATCTTCCACCCCTCCACGCCGGTGGCCTTGCGCGCCACCAGGTCCACACTGTACTCGCTGCCGCCGCAATCCAGCCGGTTGGCCAGGCGGTGCTCCTTCCACGACGAGCTGCGCGAAAGCGCCATCTTAAAGGACCCCCGATCGTTGCGAACCGCGCGGGCGGTTGTTTGCCAGGATTGAAACGCGCATCTTTGGTGCGCGCCCAATGGTAATGGCGCGCCCGCCCCGCAGCAAACGCCGATCCCCCGTCCACCGAAAGAGAGAGACCGCATGGCCTCGCCCGTCACCCGCTGGCTGCAGGGCGTACCGCCGGAGATCCAGCGCCGCCTGGACCGCGCCGAGGCGCTGGCCCGCGAAGACCTGGTGGACACGCACGCACGCCTCGCCCACGACCTGGTGACGGTGCTGGCGCCGCGGATGCCCTTCGACGAGGCGATCTCGCGCTACATCGAGATCATGGCCCTCGACGGCGAGGACGCGGAGGCGGTGGGCACCCACGCCGTCAACCTGCTGGACGACGCGGACGTGCGCGACGACCTGGCGCGCGAGGGGCATCGTGGCTGGGGATTCGACTGGCGCTACGCAACCCCGCTCGGCGCGCTCCGCTACATCCGCCGCCAGCGCAAGCGCAGCGGCGAGGAGCAGCTCTGGATGGAGCTCGCCGCCGCCCGCTCAGAGGAAGCGGTGGCCAACATGCACATGCGCCACGCCCTCGGCTTCGTCGACATCCTGGGCGAAGTAGCCGATCCATCCCGCGCCGTCTCCCTCTACGCCGACCGCCTGGACCTCCCCGACGACCGCGCCCGCATCGTCTACCAGCGCGTAATGGCCCACCTCGCGGACAAGCTGCTGCCCCGCCTGCACGAAGCGGCGCGGGCGGAGGACGAAACGGGTGCGTGAGTTCGTAAGTGCGTTAGTGCGCTCGATCCAAACGCACTCACGCACTCACGCACTCACGCACTTCCTTGCACGGACCTTGCACCCCGCCCCCGCGCCCCCCGCGACCGCGGGCGCGCATGCACGGACACGCAGGACGGACCAAGACCATGCCCAACGAGCTGTACACGATCAGGCGCGCCGCGGTGGCGCTGACGCTGGGGGCGGTGCTCGCCGCCTGCGGCGGAGAAGGGGGAAGCTCAGAGAAGGGCGGAGAGGGGAAGGACATTCCCGGCGACACCACCGGCGCGGCACCCGCGGCAGAGGGCCAGGCGCAGAGCGCGGCACCGGCTGCTCCAAAGGGTCCCACCGGGCCGGTGGCGAACCTTCCGCCCAACGAGATGGGGCGCATCATGGTGCTGGAGTACCACCGCACCGGCTCCCCCGAGGGCGAGTTCGTCCGCACCCTGGCGAACTTCCGCAAGGACCTGCAGTCGCTGTACGAGCGTGGATACCGGCCGGTGACCATGCGGCAGGTGATCGACCGCAACATCGACATCCCCGCGGGCACCACCCCGGTCGTCTTCACCTTCGACGACGCCACCCGCGGCCAGTTCTACTTCCGCCCGGACGGCTCCATCGACCCGAACACGATGGTCGGCTCGTGGGCGGACTTCAAGCAGCGGAACCCGGCGTGGAGCGGCGGCGGCGTGTGGTGCATCCTCCCCGCGGCCGCGCACCCGTCCAACTTCTTCGGCGAGACGCCGGACAAGGCCACCCCGCGCGCGCAGCGCGAAGCCAACATCCGCAAGAAGATGGAGTGGTTCGTCGCCAACGGCCACGAGATCTGCAACCACACCCTTTTCCACGCGCGGCTGGACCGTGCGGGCAGCAAGGTGCAGGACTACATCGGCATCGGCGAGGACAGCATCAAGGCCTACCTCCCGGCCAACTACGACATCGTGACCTTTGCCCTTCCCCTGGGGATGTGGCCCGCGAACCGGCCGCTGGCCTGGGCGGGCACCTACCGAAACGGCAAGCGCTACGAGAACAAGGTGGTGCTCGAGGTATCCGGCGGCCCCAACGTCCCGCCCTGGGACCGCCGCTGGGACCCTCACTCGGTGGACCGCTTCATCGTGGCCCCCGGCGCCCTCGAAGCGCAGCTCTCGCGCTGGGAAAAGGACCCGACCAACCGCTACATCTCGGACGGCGACCCGCGCACGGTTTCGTACCCGCGCAGCCAGGCCGCGAACCTGGACCGCGGCAAGCTGGGCGGCCTCACCCCCCGTGAGCTCCCCGACCCCGCCCCCGCCGCCGGCGCCGCAGCCCCCAAGTCCTGACCCCAACACACCAGAGGCGCGGAGATCACTCTCCGCGCCTTTGCTGTGTCTGACCCCGCCGCGACGCCCGCAACGCAAACCGATCGCGTAGGGGCCGCCCCATGTGGCTGCCCGTGCCCGACCGTGCGCCGAACCCCCGCTAGTTCACGAGCCGGCTTCAGCCGCCTTCCCGTCGTTCCAGCCGGTGGATTCATCCCCCGGCGACCGGGCGCCGCCCTCGCCCCCCGGAGCCTGCGAAGGCAGGCTTCCCGCGGTTGTTGCAGCGGTTTCAACCGCCGGGACTGCCACCACACCGCAAAAACAAAGCGGGGCCCCCGGCATCACCGGGAGCCCCGCTCTCCACCACCCACCAGCCCTTACTGCGCGACCTTCTCGCTCTCCGCCGCCGCGACCGGAGCCGCGGCCGCCGGCGTCGCGGCAGGCACCTGCGGCGCGACCGGCGTAGACTGGAGGTAGTTCTGGTCCGCGTTGGCCTGGATGGAGTTCTCGTCCAGCCCGTTCAGCGCGCGCTTGAAATCGCGGATCCCCTTCCCCATCCCGCTCGCGAGCTCGGGGAGGCGCTTCGCCCCGAAGAGGAGAAGGAACACCGCGAAGATGATCACCGTCTCGCCAAAGCCGAGTCCAAACGGCATTGGAACCTCCGGGCCAAAGGATGGAAGGGCGAACCTGGAACGGGCGGCGATCCGCCCGGCAGTGCACGATACGTCAGAAGCTCTTGCGAGCCCTAAAGATAGCGGCATCCCCCGCCGCCGACAACCCGAACGCATGTAAACTCTCGCCAGACCCCATCCCGCGCAGTCGGGCGGATCTCGACTCACACGAGCCGCATCACCCACGCCCGCGGTGGGGAGAACGCCTACGCGCCGCCCGCCCCCACCGGCATCAGCGAGCGCACCATCTCCAGCACGCGACTGGGCTCCGCCGGCTTCGCGAGGTATGCGTCGCACCCGGCGTCGAACGCGGCCCGCCGATCGCTCTCCATCGCGTGCGCCGTCAGGGCGACGACCGGGATGTCCGCGGTCGCGGGGTCCGCCTTCAGGAGCCGCGTGGCCTCCAGCCCGTCCAGCAGCGGCAGCCCCACGTCCATCAGGATCACGCCCGGCAGAAACTCGCGCGCCAGACGCACCCCTTCCTCGCCATCCTCGGCCTCGACGACCGTGAAGCCGTAGTGCCGGAGAAAGGTGCCGTAGATGTCACGATTGTCTGGATTGTCTTCGACGAGAAGGACGGTGTTCTCGGACATGCGAGGGGGGCGCTGGCGGAGACGCGGGACGGTCTGGAGAGTATGCTTACCCCGGCGCTCGGCGAAACGATCCAGCGTCACGCCCCGCGCCGCTGACGCGTTCTCACGCGGCCGTCATCCCGCTCCCACCACGCCACATGTACGACGATGAAAACCGCCCACTGGCTCATCCTCCCCGCCCTCCTGCTCGCCGCGTGCGACGCCATCGTGACGGACGAGGCGACCCCGCTCGAACCGGGGACGTACGTCCTGGTCAGCATCGACGGCACGCCGCTCCCCGCGAGCGAGCCCTGCATCTCTCTCCGGATCGAAGAGGAGCGCATCACCGTCGGCCCGGGCCGCAACGTCGAGTACCACCAGCGCGGCACTCGCCCGTCGGCGAACGAGGTGCGCACCGTCAGCGCCACCGGAAGCTACCGGGGCACCTTCGATGGCCGAGTCCAGCTCAACCTCGAGACCACCGGCGCGCCCGAAGCGTTCACCCTCGTGCTCCAGCGCACCCCGCAGGGGCTGACGCAGAACGTGGGGCAGCCCTGCGACGGCAATTCCGTCAAGCTGTACCAGCTCCAGCGCTGACCGCCCGCTCCGCGTGCATCGCCGCCGCCGTGCGGATGGTGCGCACGTGGATGTCGACGGTGTCCTCGGTGTCGCGCGCGTACCCGCCCGCCATGGCAACCGCCACGGGGACGCCCGCGTCGCGGCACGCGCCCAGCACCAGCCGGTCGCGCTCCGCCAGCCCGTCCTTGGTCATCGCCAGGCGGCCGAAGCGGTCCTCGTGGAAGGGATCGGCGCCGGCCAGGTAGATCACCAGCTCCGGCGCGAACTCGGCGAGCACCCGCGGCACGTGCAGCTCCAGCGCGGCGAGGAAGGCGTCGTCCCCCCGCGCCGTCGGGGAGCTCCACGTCGAGCGAGCTGCGCTCCTTGCGAAAGGGGAAGTTCCGCGCGCCGTGGATGGAAAAGGTGAAGACGGAGGGATCGGACGCGAAGACGGCGGCGGTGCCGTTCCCCTGGTGCACATCGCAGTCGATCACCGCGGCGCGCCGGATCGCCCCCTCGCGCTGCAGGACGCGGATGGCGACCGCCGCGTCGTTGAAGACGCAGAAGCCCTCGCCGTGGTCCGGGTAGGCGTGATGGGTGCCGCCGGCCAGGTTCACCGCCACGCCCCACCCGCCCGCCTCCTTCTCCCCCAGCGCCACCCTCCCCGCGCAGATGGTCGCCCCGGCCGAGCGGCGCGAGCGCTCCACCATCCCATCGCTCCACGGGAAGCCGATCCGCCGCTGCTCCAGGTACTCCAGCCGCCCCTCACGCACGCGCTCCACGTAGTCGCGATCGTGCACCAGCATGAGCTCGTCCCACGCGGCGGCGGGCGGCACCTCCAGATCCGATTCGCGCAGGATCCCCTCCGCCAGGCAGCGCTCGCGGACGCGGGCGTACTTGATCATGGGGAAGCGGTGCCCCTCCGGAAGCGGGAGCACGAACTGGTCGGTGTAGAAGGCGCGCACCGTCAGCGCCACGAGTGGGTCAAGGAATCCCCACCACCTTGTGGGTCTGCACGGAGAGCCTCCACGGCGGCCCCAGCTCCATCACGGCTCGGATCGCCTCGGCGTAGTTCGGCCCGCCGGCCTCGGCGACGTCGATGGGCTGGAGGAAGTACTGCTCGAAGCGGGTCCCCTCCACAATCCGCCGCACCGCCGCCACGTCCGGTGTGATCCCGGGGATGGAGGTGCCGGTGAAGAGCAGCTTCAGCTCGCTCCCCTCCTTCTGCGCGAACTCCTCCTGCTTGGGCGAGATCGTGAGCCAGTCCACGAGCGACTGGTCCACCTCGCGCGACCCGTTGGACTCCATCGCGATCCGGTATCCGCGCGCGCGCAGCGCATCGGAGAGCGGCCGGTCGAGCTGCAGGCTCGGTTCCCCGCCCGTCGCCACCAGCAGCAGCCCCGGGCGCTCGCCCCCGAACGACTTCTCCGCCTCCTGGCGCACGAGCTCGAGCGTGCCCTCCAAGTCGGTCACGACGCTGGGCCGCAGCCAGTCCGTGTCGCAGAAGGGACACACCTCGTAGCCCAGATTGCACCCCGCGAAGCGCAGGAAGACCGACGGCGTCCCCGCCTGCGCCCCTTCGCCCTGGAGCGTCCCGAACACCTCTTTGATCCCGTACTTCCTGGACATCACATCCTCGTGTCGATGCCGGCGCGCAATGCTCCCGACGCGCCTGTACCCCGCACTTCACATCCCGCTCCACATGCGGGCGCACCCTGCCCCACCGCGGGTGAGGAGCGAATGTCCCACTTGTCCGCGCGCAGTCCCAATAATCCCGCACACCGCATCGGCCAAGAAACCGCAAGTGTGTACGTTGCAACCGCTTGCCGGAGCGCCCCGGAATGGCCCTCCGATTGCCAATAGGGTAGCCGAACGTCGGAGACGACGCGCAGAAGGGGGCCAGCGACCGCAGGACCAGATCGACTCAAGCGCACCTGCAGCACCCACCCGCAGTCCCGCCGCACGACCTACCCGCCCCACGCCCTCGGCGCTGCCACCCCCCCTTTGAAGGCCCGAAGCCTCCCCGGCTTCGGGCCTTCTGCTATCAACTGCAACTGCATGGCCTCACGCGGTGGCGCGGAGGCGCAGAGAGAACTTCGCGTGCTCCTCCGCGTTCTCCGCGTCTCCGCGTGAGACTGCTGTT
The DNA here is from genome assembly GCA_036387335.1 of Longimicrobium sp. Lineage (NCBI taxonomy): Bacteria > Pseudomonadati > Gemmatimonadota > Longimicrobiia > Longimicrobiales > Longimicrobiaceae > Longimicrobium > Longimicrobium sp. The sequence goes on along the minus strand of DASVTZ010000130.1, from coordinate 180 downwards.
GGGATGCATGCATAAAACAGAAGCCCCCCGACGCTCACAGGAGCATCGGGGGGCTTGATGTGCAGGCCGGCGGCGCCGTACTCTCCCACCGGGTGGCCCCGGCAGTACCATCCGCGCGAGTGGGGCTTAACTTCCGAGTTCGGGATGGGATCGGGTGATCCCCCACGCCATGGCCACCGG